>JBILTI010000044.1:0-8345 GCA_044371595.1 Bacteriovoracaceae bacterium | reverse complement strand
GCTCATCGTGAACGGCTTCTGTAAAGACGTATTCAAGACGCTTCCGCTCGAGTTCTCCGTGGAGGCCGTCAAACTCATCGAAATGAAACTCGAAAACTCGGTAGGATAAAGCACATGATTGAGATCAAGAACCTAACGGCCTCCGTCAACGGCAACGAAATACTTAAGGGCATCAACCTCACAGTCCGGAAGGGCGAGGTCCACGCCATCATGGGGCCCAACGGCTCCGGGAAGTCCACCCTCTCGAAGGTGATCGCGGGCCACCCGGCCTACGCGGTCACCGGCGGCGAGGTCCGCTTCGAGGTGAACGGGAAGATGGTCGACCTCCTCGAGAAGGACCCGGCCGAGCGCGCGAAGGACGGGATCTTCCTCGGCTTCCAGTACCCGATCGAAGTCCCCGGCGTCTCGAACTTCACGTTCCTGAAGGAGTCGTTCAACGAGATCTGCGAGGCCCAGGGCCTCGAGAAGATGGACGACCAGGCGTTCCTCCTGCACCTGCGCGGAAAGCTCAAGCTGCTCGAGATGAACGAGTCGTTCCTCGAGCGCTCGGTGAACGAGGGTTTCTCCGGCGGCGAGAAGAAGAAGAACGAAATCCTCCAGATGGCGGTCATCGACGCGCTGAAGATCGTCGCCAACGGCGTGACCGCGCTGAAGAGCCGCTTCAACGCCACGATCCTCGTGACGCACTACCAGCGGCTCCTGGACTACATCGTCCCGGACCACGTCCACGTCCTCTACAAGGGCCAGATCATCCGCTCCGGCGACAAGTCCCTCGCCCTCGAGCTCGAAGAGAAGGGCTACGACTGGCTGATCAAAGGGTAAGCATGAACATCGATACGCTGGCCACGCTGGCCGACCAACAGATACATCTCTCCGAAGGGACCCTCCGGAGCTTCCGGACAGAGAACCTCGAGGCCCTTAAGAAGAAGGGGTTCCGGGAGCTCATCCCGGACAGCTACAAGTTCACGAACATCGAATTCTTCCTCGCCGGGCTCTCCCTCGACGGCGGGCCCAGCTCCGCGCCGGCCCGCGCCGACGCGTTTCCCGCCCCGGGGATTCCGACGATCACGTTCCTCGACGGCGCGCTCGCGGGGGAAGAGGATCTCCCGGCCGGCGTCACGGTCCGGAAGCTCGGTCCGCACTTCCACGAGCTACGGGACCTCTTCTCTGAGAAGAACGCCCTCTCGCACCTCCACCACGCGCTCCTGAACGACGGCGTCATCCTCGAGGTCGCACGGAAGGTCGAGGTCGCGGTTCCGGTGCGGATCCTGAACCTCGCCACGAAGGCCTCGGTCGGGGCCCCGACGGTCCTCATCGTCGCGCACCCGCACTCCCGGCTCACGGTCCTCGAAGAAACCCGGGGCCTCGGCGAGGCGGCCCACGTGACCGTGTCGGAAACCTACATCCGCGCCCACGAGGCCGCGACCGTCGAGCACATCACGCTCCAGCTCGAGAGCGCCGCCGGCGTTAACCACAACTCGATCTTCGCCGACGTCGACCGCGACGCGACGGTCCGCTCGCTCATCCTCACCGCCAGCGGAAAGCTCAACCGGAACAACCTCACGCTGAACCTCGCCGCCCCCGGCGCCCACGGAGAGAGCTACGCCCTCTTCCTCACCAATGGCCGCGAGCACAGCGACGTCTACACCGAGATCAACCACCGGGCCCCGGACACGACCTCGAACCAGGTAGCCAAGGGGATCCTCGACGGCGACTCGAAGGGCGTCTTCACGGGCCGCATCCACATCTTCCCGAAGGCCCAGCGCGTGGCCTCGGGCCAGCTCAATAAGAACCTCCTCCTCTCGAAGAAGGCGCAGATTCACTCGCAGCCGCAGCTCGAGATCTTCGCCGACGACGTGAAGTGCTCCCACGGCTCGACCACGGGCCAGCTCTCGCCGGACGAGGTCTTCTACTTCCAGGCCCGGGGGATCCCCGGAGACCGGGCGCGGAACCTCCTCGCCTTCGGCTTCGGCCTCGAGGTGGTCCAGAAGATCGGTAACCCGCGGGCGCGGGAGCACGTCACCGCCATCATCCGGGAAGCGCTCGCCGAGAAGTTTTCCCTGGGGAGGACTCAATGAGCATCATCGACCACAACCCGTACCGGTGCGACTTCCCAGCCGCCGAGCAGAAGATCAACGGCAAGCGCCTCGCCTACCTCGACAGCGCGGCAACGAACCTGAAGCCGCTCGTGGTCATCGAAGAAATGGACCGCTACTACCGGCTCGAAACTTCGAACGTCCACCGGGGCCTCTATTGGCTCTCGGAGAACGCCACGACGAAGTTCGAGGCGACCCGAGATAAGGTCCGGGCCCTCATCAACGCCCCCGACCGGACGCAGGTGATCTTCACCAAGGGCACCACCGAGTCCGTGAACCTCGTGGCCCAGAGCTACGTCCGGAACTTTCTGGGCCCCGGCGACACGATCCTCCTGTCCCAGATGGAGCACCACTCGAACATCGTTCCGTGGCAGATCGTCGCCCAGGAGCGGGGCATCGCGATCAAGGTGATCCCGATCGACGAGCGCGGCGAGCTCCGGCTGGACGAGTACCGGAAGCTCCTGACGCCGGACGTGAAGTTCGTCTCCGTGGTCTTCGTCTCTAACGCCCTCGGCACGATCAATCCGGTGAAGGAGATCACCCGGCTCGCGCACGAGCGCGGGGCGGTCGTCTTCGTCGACGCCGCCCAGGCGATCTCCCACGCGACCGTCGACGTCCGGGACATCGACGTCGACTTCCTCGCGTTCTCGGGCCACAAGATGTTTGGCCCGACTGGCGTCGGCGTCCTCTACGGAAAGCTCGACCTCCTGAACCGGATGCCCCCGTACCAGGGCGGCGGCGACATGATTGACGTCGTGACGTTCGAGAAGACGACCTACAATAACCTTCCCCATAAGTTCGAGGCCGGGACCCCGTCGATCTCCGCCGTGATTGGCCTCGGGAAGGCCGTCGACTACATCAACCACGTGGGCCTTGACCGGATCCACGAGATCGAGGCCGCGCTCCTCGCCTACGCCACGGAGAAGCTGAAGTCGATCCCCGGGCTCCGGATCTACGGCGAGGCCCGCGAGAAGGCGGCGGTGATCTCCTTCGGCCTCGATGGGATCCATCCGCACGACATCGCCGCTCTCATCGACAAGGAGGGGGTCGCGATCCGGACGGGCCACCACTGCGCCCAGCCGCTCATGAAGTTCTTCGACGTGCCGGCCACCTGCCGCGCCTCGCTTTCGATCTACAACAACAAGGAAGACGTGGACCAGCTCTACCACGCGCTGGTCAAGCTCAAGAAGTTTTTTGAATAGGAAACGCCCCATGGAAATTACGATTCAGCCGACCCCGAACCCGAACGCCCTGAAGTTCATCCTCGAGAAAGACGTGAAGACCGAGGGAAAGGTCTCGTTCAAGACGCCCCAGGACTGTAAGGACGTGCCGCTGGCCGCGGCCCTCTTCGACCTCCGCGGCGTCGACCAGATCCACTTCTTCCAGAACGTCATCACCGTGAGCAAGTTCAGCTTCGAAGACTGGGAAGTCCTCGAGCCCGCGGTCCAGACCTGCATCGAGAGCTTCATCGACGACCACAACCCGAGCTTCCGCGTCTACGACCCCGAAGCCGACCGGCGGGCGAACCTCACACCGGAGCTCCGGCAGATCGAGGAGATCCTCGACAAGCGAATCCGGCCGGGCCTCCAGGGGGACGGCGGCGACCTCGCCGTTAAGGACTTTAAGGACAACGTCCTCATCGTTAAGTACCAGGGCGCCTGCGGCACCTGCCCGAGCTCCACCACCGGCACACTCGAGGCGATTCGCTCGATCCTGCGGGACGAATTTAGTCCGGAAATCGAAGTCTACCTGGCGCCGGAGGTCTAGGCCGGAGGGGGCCATTAGAATTATCCTTAATTTTCAACGCGATAGGCGGGTTAGGAAGATTTTGTTTGAGTTCGGAGGATTTGAAAAAGATAATTAAAGCATATGTTTAGTTCCCTCCGACTAACTCTGAGCTCACCGACGAAGTCCTTCGTCTACACCGCGACCGACGAGACGCCGATCAAGATCGGCCGGTCTCTCAAGTGCCAGTTCAGCATTCCGCTCGAAGACCTCTCCCGTGAACATTGCCTGGTCGAGACCAAGGGGGAGGAGCTCTTCATCACGGACCTCGGGAGCAGCAACGGCGTCTGGATCGACCGGTTGCGGATCCCGATCAGCGAGGCCTTCCTGGTCACGCCGGACTCGTCGATCGTCCTCGCGAACATGTACAAGCTTAAGCTCGAACGCGTCGACTTCGACACCTGCTCCGACATCAAGAAAGAGAGCGCCCCCCGCGGAGGGAAGGGTGAGTTCAGGGAAAACATGCTGAAACCCGTCGAAGCGAGCACGATCTCCTTCCAGCTTGATTATCCGACGAAGGACGGCCGGCGGAAGAAGAAAAAGGTCGAAAAGCCCGATGCGACCACACCGGAAAGCGGCGATAAAAACAACGAGACCGTAAAGATGGTCGTCGGCTTCCTCGTCGCCCTCGGCTTCGTCCTCTACTACTACGCAAAAAATTAAGGTTAACCGCTGTCCCCGGGCACCGATAACGCTGACATGAAACTAACAATCAAGGGCCGGAAAGGACACGTCTACACCCACGAGATCACTAAAGAGACCGTTACCATCGGCCGCTCCTCGTCGAACGACTTCTCCGTTCCCCTCGCCGACTTCTCGCGGAAGCACTGCACGCTCCGCGTGAAGAGCGGCTACTTTTACATCCAGGACCATGGGAGCAAGAACGGCGTCTCGATCGACGGGAAGCTGGTGAAACCCGAAGAGCAGAATCCGATCTACCCCCAGAACCTGGTGATGATCGCGAACTTCTTCCAGCTCATCCTCCCCGGAGGAAAGGCGCTCCGGGACGACCTCGCGACCGAGGAGATCGTCCTCGTCAAGCCGCCGCGGTAGCTCCTACCAGGCCTTGGGCGTGTAATAGCTCCACATCTTCTCGTGCACCGAGCCGGCCTCGGGCCGGTACTGGTAGCTGAACTTGCAGCGACCCGGGAGCGAGATGAGGATCGAGTCCACGCGGCCGTTAGTCTTTAGGCCAAAGAGCGTCCCGCGGTCGTGGAGGAGGTTGAACTCCACGTAGCGGCCCCGCCGGTGGAGCATGAAGTCTTCGTCCGCCGGAGTCCAGTCTTCGCCCATGCGCTTCTTCACCAGCGGAAAGTAGGACTCGATGAAGTGCTCCGAGAGGTGGAAGACGTAGTCCATGTCGCGGGCCCCGTCGCCGGTGTTGAAGTGGTCGAAGAAGATCCCGCCCACGCCGCGCATCTCGACCCCGCGGTGGCCGTTGTTAAAGTACTCGTCGCAGGTCTTCTTCATCTCGTCGTAGCGCTCGCCGGCGGCCCGCCGCCAGACCCCGTGGAAATAGGAGAAGTCCTCCTCGTAGGGATAGTAGGGCGTGAGGTCCGCCCCGCCGCCGAACCAGAAGCGCTCCCCCTGTTGGATCATGCGGAAGTTCGCGTGGACCGTCGGTACCCGGGGGTTCGCCGGATGGATGATGAGCGAGATGCCCGCCGCCCAGAGTTCGTCGCCGGTTCCCGGAAGGTGCCGGGCGAAGTGCGGATCGATCTTCCCGAAGACGCAGGAGGTGTTCACGCCGGCGTTTTCGAAGAGGCTCCCCTGGAACGCCCGGGTCACGCCGCCCCCCCCGGGGTGGCCCGCGTGGTCTGTCCGCTGCCAGAGGTCTTCCTTCACGAGGAGCCCCGGATCGAGCGCCCGCATTTCTTGAGTGATCTTCTCCTGGAGCCCGCGCACGTGCGCGTGAAACCGTTCCTTACCGCTGGTGATGTCCATACCCCTCCCGCCGGGTCCGTCGTTAGTGGCACCTACGCTACCACATCTTCCCTTAAGATTCAGCAACGGATTCGGAACGCTTTCCCCGGCGTTGCGGCGGCCCGGGAACGTCACTACAATCTTAGGAACACCGTAACATTTTCAAGAAGGACACCCGTGCTGATCCAGATCCTCACCAAGTCGCTCCGGTCCCTAGGCCTCTTCGCAATCATCACCTTCGCCCTCCTGTCGATTTTCTGCTCGATGATCGTGAAGGACCTCGACTCCTCGAGCTTCCTCACCGGGACCCTGACCAAGTTCCTTAACTACACGATCTCCTTCGAGAACCGGTACTACGACTTCCGCATGAAGTCGCAGCTCGACCCGTCGTTCCGGAGCAAGGACATCGTCCTCGTGAAGATCGACGACTACTCGCTCGAGCACCTCGGCGTCTGGCCCATCCCCCGGGCCCGCCACGGGGAGATGATCGACAAGCTCCGGATCTTCGGCGCCAAGGTCGTCGCCCTCGATATCTTCTACCCGGAGAAGTCTCCGGACTACGGCGGGGTCTCCCAGGACGCGGTCTTCGCCGAGGCCCTCCGGAACTTCCAGGCCGACGGCCGCCGCGTTTTCCTCGCGTATACGCTCGCCGATGCCGAGGACCAGGCCCTCCCGGAGGCCCCGGTGGAGATGCTGAACGACACGATCCAGATGCGGAACGTCCCCGAGATCGAGTTCATCCCGCGGCGGATCAACAAGTACACGTTCCCCATCCCCGACCTCGTCGCGACCGAGGCGGGCCTCGGGAACATCACCACCGAGGCGGACCCAGACGGGATCTACCGGAACCACCAGCTCGTCGCGAACATCGACACGATCTACTACGGGTCGCTGGCCATGAACGCGTTCCAGGCCTTCACCGGGACGAGCAACACGGTGAAGATCTTCGCCGACGCCACCGGCGAGCTCGAGCTCGCCGGAAAGAAGATGGAGATTGGCCGCGGCGGCGAGGTGAAGATCCGCTACGTCGGCGGCGAGAACCAGTTCCCGAACATCTCCCTCTACGACCTCCTCCGGGCGAGGAACGACGACCCGAAGCTCCGGAAGCTCCTCGCCGGGAAGATGGTCTTCGTCGGGAGCACGGCCCTTGGCGCCCACGACCTCCGGCACAGCCCGCTGCATCCGAAGATGCCAGGGGTCTACTCGCACATGAACATGGCGCACATGCTCCTCCATCGACACTTCTACCAGGGCTCGAACGACTCGATCAAGTACTCGCTCATCCTCCTGTGCCTCGGCGTGGGCCTCTTCCTCTTCGTCCAGCGCCTCGGGAACCCGTTCCTCGACGCCCTCGTGGTGATCGGCATCGTGACCTCCAGCTACTACGCCGACAAGCTCTACTTCCTCCCAGAGGGCTACGAGCTGAAGCTCTTCTACTGCTACTTCGGCCTCGTCGCCTGCTACACATGGAACACGTTCCTGAAGTTCTACGAGGCGAACAAGGAGAAGAAGCAGATCCGCGGGACCTTCGCCCGCTACGTCGCGCCGACGATCGTCGACGAGATGCTGAAGAACCCGGATAAGCTCCACGTCGGCGGAACGAAGATGGACATCACGTGCCTCTTCTCAGACGTCCGCGACTTCACGAAGATCTCCGAGGGCCTCTCGGCGACCGAGCTCGCGCACTCGCTGAACCTCTACATGGGGGCGATGACGGACATCGTCTTCGACACGAAGGGGACCCTCGACAAGTACATCGGCGACGCGATCGTCGCGATTTGGGGCGCGCCGCTACCGATCGGAAACCACGCCCAGCACGCGGTCGAGGCGGCGATGAAGATGATGGAGACGCTCCCGGCGATCAACGAGGAGTTCCGCCGCCTCGGCCGCCCCCTCTTCAACGTCGGCATCGGCCTTAACTCCGGCGAGTGCTCCGTCGGTAACATGGGCTCCTCGCGGATCTTCTCGTACACGGCCCTCGGGGACAACATGAACCTCGGGGCCCGGCTCGAGTCCCTGTGCAAGCACTACGGGGCGCAGATCCTGATCTCCCAGATGACCCTCGAGCGGCTCGACCTGACGAACATCAAGACCCGCGGGATTGACAAGGTCGTCGTGAAGGGAAAGACCACGGCGGTCGAGATCCACGAGGTACTCCACGGACACCACTGGCTGGCGAAGGACCCGGCCGCGTACGCGCGCTACCGGGACGCCTACGCGCACTACCAGGGCGCCCGCTTCAGCGAGGCGCTGCCGCTCTTCAAGGCGCTCCACGGAGAAAACACCGAGGACAAGCCGGTAAACCGGCTACTAGGCCAGTGCCGGAAATTCCTCGAGTCGCCGGAGCTCGTGACGGAGACCTTCGAAGTTACGGTGATGACCGAAAAATAACGGAACCGCCCTTCTTGAGTGGTGTTACCGCGACGGGCGCAACGGCGGCCCGCGCAGTGATTCTAACCTCTTGGAGGGCAAACTTACCAGGCCGCTCGCCGACGGAGCGGGTCGTCCCCACGCGTCGAGGGGGGACTCATCCCGGGCAAC
>JBILTI010000043.1:0-8402 GCA_044371595.1 Bacteriovoracaceae bacterium | reverse complement strand
CGCGCCCATACGGTCCATTTTATTGAGGAACGCGAGCCGCGGAACGCGGTAGCGCTTCATCTGACGGTCGACGGTGATCGACTGCGACTGGACGCCGGCGACGGAGCAAAGAACGAGGATCGCGCCGTCGAGGACCCGGAGCGAGCGCTCAACTTCGACGGTAAAGTCAACGTGACCCGGAGTGTCAATGAGGTTAACCTTGATCGACTTCCCGTCGCCCTCGGCGTACGGGATGCCCTTTTTATCAACGCCGGTCCACTCGATGGTCGTGGCCGCAGAAGTGATCGTGATGCCTTTTTCTTTTTCGAGCTCCATGTGGTCCATGGTCGCCCCGGCGCCGCCGCCCTTTACGTCTTCGATCTTGTGGATCTTGGAACAGTAAAAGAGGATCCGCTCTGATAAGGTCGTCTTACCAGAGTCGATGTGGGCGGAGATCCCAATGTTTCTGGTTTTGGCCAGGTTCTTGTCAATACTCATCTGTACTCCAAAGGTCTAGAGGGTTAGTTCACTGAATTTTTAGCCTGCATCATAAGTGAATGCCGGGAGGGTCGTCAATTCTTTTCCCCTACTTAGGGGGTGTTTTTGCTTGTTGCCAAACGCCGTTTTTTCGAGGAAATTCTCCCCCATGTCCGGAAAGAAAGATCTTGATAAATCAACCCTCTACGAAGCCGTCAAAACGCTGGTTGAATGCCCCTCCAAGCACATCCACCTCGACCAGCAGAAGCTCTTCACGCTGTTCAGTGTCGCATTCCAGTACATCTTGTTCCGCTCCACCAAGCATCCGGGGCACTATATCATCCGCATCGAGGACTCGCTCCTCGCCGAGAAGCTCGCGCGCAAGGCCAAGGACGAGACGACTCGCAAATTCATGGGTCGGCTCCTCGTGCCGCGACGCCTCGCCTACGGAAACTCGACGTTTCACTTAGACTACTTCCCGCTAGCGACGTGGAGTGTTACGAAGGACCTCCCCAAGGAGCGCATCCAGGGTGCGATCATCGTTAAGAACACCTCCCACAATCCGCTCATCGACGAGTCGGACTTCCGCCACATCACCGAGGACGAGCAGGCGATCGCGCTTTTCGGCAAGAGCTACTTCCTGACGTCCCTGATGGACGTGGCGCCCACTACGATCACCATCGCCTTCGAAGAAGAGTTCGAGGGACTGGAAACCATCCAGTTTGACTTCATCGAAGAGAAGAGCGAGCGGATGGTCGACGGCGTTACGATCTCCGACGACATCCAGATAGAGGAAGACTAGAGCTCCTTAACGTCCTCGATGTAGACCCTCTCCGTCTTCGTCTCGTTCCGGTCCCACTCTCTCCAGCTGCCGTGCTTCAGGTCGTTGTGGTACTTGCCCTCCGCCTTCTTCGTCCCCGAGCTTTAGTGGGAGAGCCGAGGCCCGGTTTTCTGTCCGTCGAAGTAGTCGCCGGTGGCGAGGAGCGCGCCGGTCTCCTAGAAGTGCTTCCATTCGCCGATGCGCCGGCCCTTAGGGTAGGCCCCCTCGGCAGCGAGGATCCCACTCTCGAAGTAGATCTGCACTACGCCGTCCTTGTATTGCTTCGGATAATAGATGTCCTGCGGCTGAAGGTGCCAGGGGAATCCGTGGATCCGCTATTCCTGCTGGAGCTTCCGGACGAGCTTCAGGAGGAAGCTACACTCTCCATCCCGCTCCGGCGCCGTGACCTCCTTGATGTAGGAGAGCTTGTCCTTGAGGCGGCCGAAGAGCCGGGGATCAGCGACTCGAGGGCCATCACCTTGTCGTCGGGCGTGCCGTGGAAGCACTTGGCGAAGAGCCCCAGGAGCCGCTTCTGCTGCGTCAGCACGGTGTCAATCTCATCGCCGTCGAGAGTCAGGAGGTCCTCGAAGGTACGGATGTTCTTCATCACGTAGCTCATGTACAGCGGGTCCTCGAGGCCCCCCGCCATGAAGATCTGACCCCGGGTTTGGGATTCAGTGGTTTCCATGTTGACGACGAACTTTTTGAATCCCTCGATCTGCCGTTTCTTGATCCGTTCGAGCATGCCCATGGGAACCTATCATAAAGCAACCCGCGGAAGTTCAGAGGGTCAAAATCGAATGAATTTATTAAGAAAGGCCTCAAGAAATTAACAAGCGATCAGAGCGTCGTCCGCGCGCGGATCCGGGAGAATACCGCCCGGAAGCGCTCTTCAATAAGTCCCCGATCCGCGTCCGAAAGCGCAAAGCCCCAGGAGATCCGCAGGCCGTTCCGGGCCACGTCCGGCAGCCCCCGCTGGAGGAGCAGCGGACTCGCCTTGGCGGCGCCGCTCGAGCAGGCGGAGCCGGCGCTGAGCGCGACGCCGGCGAGGTCAAACATCGCGAGGGCAACGTCGCTGGTCAGGGAATCGAGGTAAAAGTAGATCGTATTGCTGGCCGCGGGTTCGTCGGCGATGAGGCCTCCGATCCCCGCGAGCTCGGCCTCGAGGAAGCGCAGGAGGCGGCGGCGCTGGTCCCTGTTCCGAGAGACGTCCACCGCCTCGAGGTCGCGGAGCGCCAGGTGCGCGCTGATGACGCCCTGAACGTTCTCGGTTCCCGAGCGGAGGTTCGTCTGCTGCCCGCCGCCGAGGATCAGCGGATGGAACGGAACCCCGGCGCGGAGGAAGGTGAAGCCGACGCCCTTCAGGGCGCCGAACTTGTGCGCCGAAAAGCTCCAGACGTCGCCCTCCGCGAGACACCGCCAGTCGGGGATCTTGCCCGGCGCCTGAACGGCGTCGACGTGGATCGTGAGGTCGGGGACGCCCCGGAGGTCCCGGAGTTCCTCGAGCGGCGAAACCTGCCCGGTCTCGTTGTGGACCCACAGATGGTGGTAGAGAATCAGGAGCTCGGGGTTATCGTCCTTCCGGTCCCGGAGGGCCTCGAAGTTCTCTGCGTGTCGGTAGCGGAGGTTGCGGCCCCGCTTCAGTTCGAAGAACTTCACGTGGGGCCCGAAGTACTTCTCCTGGAGGCTCGTCACGGCCGGGTGGTCGAGCCGGGAAACGCAGATCAGGAGGTCGCGGCCGGCGAGTCGCGCGGTTTCGGAGAAGGAGTACGCCAGCGTATGGAAAGCTTCGGTCGCGCCCGAGTGGAAGAAGAGCCGGGCGTCGGCCTCGCGTTGCCCGAAGCACCGGTAGACGAAGGCCCTGGCCTCGCTCAGGCGCTTGCGCGAAGCCTTTCCGTCGGAGTGCTGGCTCGCGGGGTTCGCGAAAAGAAAGTCGCCGCTCTTCAACCAGTCGATAACTGATCGAGAGAGCGGCGACGTTGCATTATAGTCGAGGTAAAGACGTTCGAGATTCACCTAGCGAGGTATACCAGATTTACTGGTTCATTTCCCCTACATTCTGGCGAATCACGGATTCCTTGCCGCCGGATTCTTGGGCCGCCGTAGAGAAGGCCGCGCCGGCCCCCTTGCGGGCGAGGTCGCCGAGGGTCGTCGTCGCGAGGTAGTCCTGCATGATCGTCCCAAGGTTCTCGAAGTACTGCTTCGTGAGATTGAATTCCTTCGTGTCGACGATCGCGTTGATCTCGTTTCCGGACTCGTCCTTCATGATCTCAATCCCGGAGCTCGGGACGCCGAGGATGTCGCGGGCCGGGTTGATGTTTTCGCCGACGCAGTCGAGTACGTCCTTAACGGAGATCTCGTCTTGGGAACGCGCGAGCACGTAGCCGCCGCCCGGACCGCGGACGGACTTAACCACTTTCCCCGTGCGAAGCTTCCTGAAAAGCTGCTCGAGATAGTGAAGAGAGATTGATTGTCTGGTTGAAATTTCCTGCAGCCGGACCGGGTTTCCGTTCGAGTGGAAAGTAAGGTCAAGCATTGCCCGAACTGCGTAGCGGCCTTTCGATGTTAGTCTCATTGTCTTCCTCCATAAATCCAAAAAAGTTGGTAGATCTTTTTCTCGGGTTCCGAAACCATCCTTGTCACCCGGGAGACTTTAGCCCTCATGTCGCTCCCAACAATCCAGACTAAATATCTCCTAAATAGTATGACCTTTTCTATTTTCTCACGTCAACTTCTAAATCTGAATCATTCCTGTATTTTTAAAAGGGCCTTCCCGGAGGGGAAAAAAGCAGAAGGATCTCGCGAACTTGACCAGAGAAAAGACCGTCCGGTGCGCTTTTGTCTCCGGGCAAATTCTTCCGACGGAGTTAGTTAGTCTTCGTGCAGGGAAGAAAGAACGAAGTTCCGGCTCGGACCTTCGGGATGGTCCGTGGGCCCGGCGTTGACCTTTACTTCGAGGGCGTAGACGGAGAAGTTCTCCGGGATTTCCCGCAGCAACCGCCGCGCGAACTTCAGGCCCCACTCGACGAAAAAATACTGCTTATCCTCGAGGTAGACCGGGAGCTCGAGCTGCAGGATCTCCTCGTTCTTTTCGATCCGGTATAAATCCGCGTGCAGAAACGTCTTGGTTTCCGACAGGATGGAGTAGGTCGGGCTCAGCGCCTCCCCTTCTCCGGCGAAGGCCTGGACGAAGGTCGTCTTCCCGGCGCCGAGGTCCCCCTCGAGGATGACCATGGCCGGCGCCTTCGTGAGGTCCTTCAGTTCGTAGACGATGTAAGCAAGGTCGGACTTATAGACTTTCTTCCACTCGCGGATGGGCTTCTTGTTCATGCTACTCTTTCAGGAGCTCGTCGAGCGCCTTGAAGGCTTCCGGGAGCGCGTCGATCAGACTCGTGGCCGTCATCGGACGCACGCCCAGCTTCTCCGCCGCGGACCGGCCCGACCACGTGTGGATCAGGACGCCGAGGAGGATCGTCCGGTTAAGGTTTTCGTAGATGTTATAAAGCGAGTCGCGCTTCTTCAGGTTCGCTTCCTGCGCGATGAACCCGCCGAGGATCCCGGCGAGGACGTCGCCGACGCCGCCGGTGGCCATGCCGTCGTTCGGCGAGAAGTTGAAGAACGTTTTTCCGTTCGCTAACCCGAGGTAGGTGCAGGGCCCCTTCAAGATCACCGAACAGTTGATCCGTTCGATCGTTCCCTTGAGGTACCAGTACGGCTCCTTCATCACGTCCTCGAGCGGGATGCCCGTGAAGCGCGCGAACTCGCCGAAGTGCGGCGTCAGGAGCGTCGGCGCGCTCCGGACCCGGAAGACCTCGCCGTCGTCCTTGAGGTTCAGCACGTTGATCGCGTCGGCGTCGAGCACCACAGGGCCGGAGAAGTTGTTGAGGATCTCGAGCACCAGCGCCCGCGAGCGGAGCGAGCGGCCGAGGCCTGGACCGATGACGATCGAATCGTAGCGGTCAAGGTCCCGGAGGAGCTTCCCCCACTTCGCCTGGTCGTTCGGCACGAAGCCGGTCATGACCTCGGGGATGAGGCGGGTGATGAACTCCTGGTACTGCGGCTCCCAGGTGCACGCGGTGACGAGGCCCGCCCCGACCTTGAGCGCCGCCGAGCTCGACATGACTAGGGCCCCGGTGAGGCCGTGGGAGCCGCCGATCACGAGCGTGTGACCGAAGAGCCGCTTGTCGCCGAACTTGTTGCGGGCCTCGGGGAGCTCGCTCCGGAGGTCCTGGTCGATGAGGAACTTGTCGCCGCCCGTTTCGATGACCTCGCGCGGGAGGCCTGACGGGATGACCGCCACCTCGCCGACGAGGCGGGCGCCCTCGGACTGGTAGTAGCCGAGCTTCGGAAGGCCCACCGCGAGCGTCAGGTCGGCCTGGATCGCGTTGCCCTGGATCTGTCCCGAGTCGCCCTCGACGCCGGTCGGGATATCGAGCGAGATGGTGTAGGCCTTCTCCTGGTTCACGAGGTTAATGACGTCGTAGAGGAAGTGCGACAGCGGCAGCCGGACGCCGGTGCCAAAGATCGCGTCGACGATGATCTTCGGCGCGGAGTTCTGCTGAAAGTAGCTCTCGAGGGCCGACACTTCGTCGATGTGCGCCGTCCAGACGCCGTAGGCGCGGGCGATCTTGAGCTGCTCCTTCACCTCGGTGGAGCAGTCGCGCTCGTCGAAGAGAAGGAACGCCCGGGCCTCGTGGCCCATGCTCGCGAGGTGCCGGGCGATCGCGAGGCCCGTGCCGCCGTTGAAGCCCTTGCCGACGAGGAAGATGAGCTCCCCGAGGGAGATCTCCGGGCCGAGCTTGTCGGCGATGGCGCGGGCCCCGAGGAGGGCGACGTTTTCGATGATGAGCTTCTCGGGGAAGTGGTACTTGGTCTGAGCGACCTTCTCGAGTTCCTTCATTTCGGAGTGGGTGACGATTCTCATGGTAATCCCTTCAGCGGATGTTTGGTGACGAGGGCGAGGAGTTCCTTCAGCACCGGCCCAAGGCCAAGGAAGACCGCCTCGGCGATGATCCAGTGGCCGATGTTGTACTCCTCGAAGTCACCCTCCTGGAGGAGCGGCTCGAGGGAGTCGAACGTGAGCCCGTGGCCCGCGTGGTAGCCCCAGCCGGCCTTCTTAACTATGAGCGAGCCCTTCTTGTAGCGCTCGAGGTGCGGGAGGAGGCTCTTCTTGTCCAGGAAGTCCCGGGCGTAGTCGCCGGTGTGGATTTCGACTGCGTCGGCCCGGAGCTCGAGGCAGCGCCGGAGGACCGGCTCGCTCGCTTCGACGAAGAGCGAGATCTTCGTCGCCGGAGACCCAGCCTTGATCGCCGCGCAGGCCGCGGCCAGGCGCGCGAAGGTTCCCGCGTCGAGGACGTCGAGGCCCCCCTCCGTGGTCCGCTCCTGCCGCTTCTCCGGAACGAGGCAGACCCACTCGGGCCGCTCGGCGATCGCGATCGCGATCATCTCGTCCGAGGCCCCCATCTCGAGGTTCAGGGGCCGGTTCTGCTTCCGGCAGATGTCGTGGACCGCGGGGACGTCCCGGTCCTGGATGTGGCGCCGGTCTTCGCGCAGGTGGATAGTGATCTGGTGCGCGCCGGTCGCGAGGGAAACCTCAGCCGCACGGGCGACGGACGGATAGAACTCGCCGCGCTGCTGGCGGAGCGTGGCGACGTGGTCGATGTTGACACCGAGGCGGGCAAACTTCATGGGGTCCTTCTAGGTGAGAGATTTCTTTACGACCTCGGAGAGGTCCGCGCAGAGGGTCGAGACGAGGCGCTGGTCCCGGCCCTCGACCATGACCCGCGCGAGCGGTTCGGTCCCCGAGTAGCGCAGGAGGATCCGGCCCTCTTTTCCGAGCTTCTCCTCCGCCGACTGCATGGCCGCGCGGATCGCCTCGACCTCCTCGAAGGGAAGCCGCCGGGCGACGGTGACGTTCTTTAGCTCCTGGGGGAAGAGCTCAATCTCGCCGGCGAGCTCGCCGAGCTCCCGGTCGTAGAACTTGATGCTTTCGATGACCTTGAGGGCGGCGAGGATCCCGTCGCCGGTGGTCGAGTAGCGCTTGAAGACGAGGTGCCCCGACGGCTCGCCGCCGAAGAGCGCGCCGCTGGCGCGCATGTGCTCGACGATGTAGCGGTCGCCAACCTGCGTCCGGACGAACTTCATGCCGTTCTCCGTGAGGAAGTACTCGAGGCCGAAGTTGCTCATGACGGTGCCGACGACTTCGTTCGTCGGGCCCAGCTCGCGGTTGTCCCGGAGGAACTTCGCGCAGAGGCCGATGAGCCGGTCGCCGTGGATGATCTCGCCGTGCCGGTCGACGATCGTCAGCCGGTCGCCGTCGCCGTCGAGGCAGACGCCGAGGTCGGCGCGGAACTTCCGGACGTTCTCGGCGCAGAGCTGCGGATGGAGCGCGCCGCAGCCCTTGTTGATGTTCGTGCCGTTCGGCGCATTCCCGAGGGAGATCACCTCGGCGCCGAGTTCCTCAAAGACCGTCGGGGCCAGCTTGTACCCGGCGCCGTTGGCGCCGTCGACGACGATCCGAAGCCCCTCGAGGGAGTACTGCGGCGAGAGCGCCGCCTTGGTGTGGACGATGTAGCGGCCGATCACCTCGTCGAGGCGCTTGGCGTTCCCGAGCTCCTCCCCGGTCTTCTGCGGGATGAGGCCCGGATCGAGGACCATCCGCTCGAGCTCGAGCTCGATCTCGTCGGGGAGCTTGTGGCCTGTACGGTCGAAGATCTTGATCCCGTTGTCCTCGAAGGAGTTGTGGCTCGCGGAGATCATGACGCCGGCGTCGGCGCGCATGCTCTGCGTGACGAAGGCGACCCCCGGCGTCGGGAGCGGACCCGTGAGAATGGCGCGGCCCCCCTGCGAGCACACGCCGGCCGAGAAGGCCTGCTCGAGCATGTAGCAGGATAACCGGGTATCTTTGCCGATGATGATCAGCGGCTTGCGGGAAAAGTTCTGTTGAAAGTAGCTGGTCACGGCCCGGCCCAGGACGAAGGCGACTTCGCCGGTCATCGGGTAGATGTTCGCCTTTCCGCGGACGCCGTCGGTGCCAAAGAGTTTACGACCTGACATCACTCAATCTCACTGTTAGGGAGGAGAATTCCAGATATAAATATAACAGTTTATTGTATATTCACAATAA
>JBILTI010000042.1:0-8479 GCA_044371595.1 Bacteriovoracaceae bacterium | reverse complement strand
CCCGGCAAGCGGAACTTCCGGATCGTGAACGAAACCGGCTTCTACCTGACCAACGAATACCACGACGACGGCGAGGCCTACGGCGGGGCCCTGAACGACATGCTCCTCGCCGCGATCGCCGGCGCCGACGACGGCCTCGCGGCCTTCACGGACCTGACGCTCGAGGCGATGCGCCTCACGCGGAACCACCCGTCGCTCTCCGCGGCCGGCTGGTTCCGGCACCTCCTCTACGCCGACGCGCTCGGAAGCGCGGTCCGCGCGCCGAACCGTTTCCGCGACGCGATCCTCGGGGCGCTCGAGAAGCGTAACTTCTCCTTCGAGGCGAGCTTCGCGCCGGCGAAGATGACCGTCACCGTCGACGGGGCCGAACTCACGAGCGAATCCCCGGGGAGCCGCGAGCGCCCGATCCCGGTCTGCCAGGCGATCCTGCCCGCCGCCTTCGACCTCCGCGCCGCGCTCACCGCCGGCGACGCGGACTTTATCCGCTTCCCCGCGACCGTGAAGGTCGAGTACCAGAAGGGCGCCCTCCAGGGCGCCATTCGTTGGGCCGGCGAGGCCCGGAACCCGGAGACCTACCTCGTGACCTCGGCGGGGGAGCTCGCCGCCCTTCCGGTGCGCGCCCTCGGCTGCGACTTCGTGAACCAGCCCGACGGAAGCTGTAAGGACTACGCCTACGTTCAGGTCTTCAACGAGGGGTCGGTGAAGCCGATCGCGAAGAAGCGCTTTTACCTGAAGCTCAATCCTACTCCCTGCGAGTGAAATCCTGCGAGGGCCCACTTCATGCGGGGCCCTCTTTTTTTTAACCGAAAACTGACATTTCGCCCGATCGTTTAACGAAACCCTGACAAACAACTCACCTTAAGATTTCTTAGAATACCCGCGCACGTACATTCACGAAGGAGTTTCTCATGCACCTGATGGTCATCCTTGCCATGCTGTTTTCCACTTTGAGCTTCGCCCAGACCGAGCCGGGGATCACCATCGCCGACGTCCAGAAGCTCGTCGACGAGAAGCTCGCCTCGAAGTGGTACGAGAAGCTCTCGCTCCGTGGCTACGCCCAGTTCCGCTACAACCGGCTCGCCGAGACGAACCGGGACCTCAATTGCCAGAGCTGCGACCGCTCGATCGGCGACCGACAGGGCTTTTTCATGCGCCGGGCGCGCTTGATCATCTCGGGCCAGGTCCACGACCGCGTCTTCGTCTACATCCAACCGGACTACGCTTCCGACGCTACGAGCCAGAACTACTTTCAGATGCGGGACGCCTACTTCGACTATGGCCTCACGGCGTCCAACGAATGGCGGATCCGCTCGGGCCTCTCGAAGCTCCCGTTCGGGTTCGAGAACCTGCAGTCGAGCTCGAACCGCGCGCCCCTCGACCGGGCCGACGCCCTCAACACCGCGGCGCCGAACGAGCGGGACATCGGCGTCTTCTTAATGTACGCGCCGACCGAGATGCGGAAGCTCTTCCGCGAGCTCTCCACGGCCAACAACAAGGGGAGCGGCGACTACGGCTTGATCTCCATCGGCGCCTATAACGGTCAGACCCTGAACCGCCGGGAGCGCAACAACGACCTCCACCGGATCGTCCGCCTCACGTATCCGCACAAGTTCGCCAACGGCCAGATCGTCGAAGCCTCGATCCAGGCGTACGAGGGAAAGTTCTTCGTAGAGAAGGCGACGGGGTCCACCGCCGGAAATCTCGACCGCGACTTCTACGATGGCCGCCAGGCCCTGACCTTCGTCCTCTACCCGAAGCCGTTCGGTATCCAGGCCGAGTGGAACCAGGGCCGGGGCCCGACGTTCTCCCGGGCGCAGAACAAGGTCGTCACCGACGACCTCTCCGGGGGCTACGTCATCGCAAGCTACCAGATCGAACAGGGGGCGAACCGCTACTTTCCCTTCGTCCGCTGGCAGGAGTTCGAGGGCGGGCGGAAGATCGAAAACGCCGCCTTCGGCCGCGTCCGCGAGTGGGAGATCGGCACCGAGTGGCAGCCGAACGCGGCCTTCGAGCTCACGGCGTCCTACGTGATCTCCGACCGGCTCATCCAGTCGCAGCTGTCGAACCGCTACCACGAGCAGGGCAACCTGATCCGGCTCCAGGCCCAGTTTAACTACTAGAGGAGCCGGGACGCGACGTAGCGCTTGTCCCGGGTCTTTTCGAAGAGCTCCCCGAGGAGCGTTTTCACGTAGAGCTCCCGGCCGGAGCTCCACTCGAAGGGCCCCTTCGGGTAGTTGACGCCGAAGCGCATCGCGCGGTCGATGTCGTCCTTGCCCGCGACGCCCTCCTCGAGGGCGAAGTGCGCTTCGTTGAGGATCTGGACGATCGTCCGCGGAAAGATGAAGCCGCAGGAGACGATCGAGACTTCGACCGGCGCGAAGCCGAGCGCCTTGAGCTTCCCGACGACGGCCTCGTGGCGGTCGCGGAAGTGGAGTTCAATCTTCTTCGCTTCGTCGCAGAAGAGGGCCGCGAAGGATCCCGCGAGGTTCGGGAACTCGTCGTAGAACTCCCGCGGATCGTAGCACGTGAGGTCCATCACGACGACCTTCTCCGGGTTCGCGCGGAGCACTTCCCGCTTCTCTTCCTTCGTGCCGAAGCCGAAGTTTACGCGATAGTTATCGCAGGAAACGTTAGTCATAGGTGTAGAATCCCCGCTTGGACTTCCGGCCAAAGCGCTTTTCGTCGACGAGCTTCTTCTGGAGCGGATGCGGCGCGAACCGCGGCTCCCGGTCGTAGGCCTCGAAGACCGAGCAGGTGACGGAGTAGTTTACGTCGATGCCGATGAGGTCCATGAGTTCGAAGGGGCCCATCTTAAAGCCGCCCACCTCTTTGAGGACGAAGTCGATCTCCCGCAGCCGGGCCTCGTCCTCGGAGTCCGCGATCCGCAGCGGCTCGCCGTAAAAATTCCGGGCTACCCGGTTCACGATGAATCCCGGCGAATCCTTGCAGAGCGCCGGCTTCTTATCCCGCTCGTCGAACCAGCGGTAGAGCTCGCGGCAGAGGTCCTCGTCGGTGTCCGCGCCCTTGATGACCTCGACGAGCTTCATCACGGTCGCGGGATTGAAAAAATGGAGTCCCAGGAAGCGCGGCTTCCGGGACGGCGTCAGGGCCTGGGCCATGAGCGCGATGGGAAAGCTCGACGTATTGCTGGCGATCACGGTGTGGGGAGCGAAGGCTTCGTCGAGGTCGCGGAAGAGGTTCTTCTTAACCTCGAGGTTTTCGACGATCGCCTCGACCACGAGGTCGGCGGTTCGATCGACGGCGTCGAGCGACGTGACCGAGAGCTTTTCTTTGAGCGCCTCGACGCCGGTGAGCTTGCCGCGGGCGGCGAGCTTGTCCCAGGAGCCGTGGATCTCGGCGAGGGCCTTTCGGAGCTGGGCCTCGGAGGCGTCGACGAGCTCGACGGCGGTCCCCGCTTGGGCGAACCACTGAGCGATGCCGGACCCCATGGTTCCGGCACCGATCACCACGACCTTACGGAGGTCCATGGCTAGTGCGCGTATTCGACCGGCTGGACGGCCTCGTCGTACGTCGGTACGACCAGGCCCCACTCGGCGCACTTGTCGGTGATCTCCTTCACGAAGGCCGCCCGGACGTCGGCGTTCGAGCGGTTCTTAAGGCCCAGCTTCTGGTAGATGTCGTTGCCCTGGCCCGTGGACTTACCGAAGGTGTTCATCACCCGGGGCCACCAGAGGTTCAGGCGCTCCTGGAGGAAGGCCCTCCGGGTCGGATCCTGCGCCATCTCCTTCACGGTCTTGTCGCCGTGGGCGAGGTGCATGTGCTCCTCTTTGCAGATGGTTCCGATCGCGTTCTTCCACGGCAGGTACGAGGAGTTGAGCGTGTCCTCGAGGACGTGGCCCGCGGCGCGATCCATGAGGAAGTTGAAGAGGCAGAAGTCTTCCCAGTGGGTGATCTGGTAGTAGAAGATGTTGACCCGCTTGTCCTTCTTGGCGCGGGAGAAGCCGATGTTCGCGAGGTCGTCGGGCAGGCGCCAGTCGAACTCGTGGGCGAGCATGTGTTCGTGGGTCTTCTGCCCGAGGTCGTCGAGGATCTTGTAGATCACGTGCGCGTGGCGCATCTCGTCTTTTACGATCTGGGCGACGAGGACCCGCTCGTGGGCGTTCGGGGCCTTCGCGATCCACGGCATGTAGCCGAGGCCGCCGGCGTACTCGGAGTCGGCCTGCATCCAGAGGAGGTTAAGGAGATTCTTCCGGTAGATCTCCGGCATCTCCGAATCGGCGTCGAAGGTACGGCCGTTTTTAATCTCGTCGAACAGTTTCAGGTCTTCTTTGGTATACTCGCGCATGGGATGACTCCTCTTAGATGCCTTTAAAGTTTGCCTTTCGTTTTTCCAGGAAGGCGCTCACGCCTTCCTTGTAGTCCTGGGAGAAGCCCAGGAACCGCTGCACGTATTTCTCCCGGGCCAGCACGTCTCCGAGTTCGTGTTCGTTAGCGAACTGGAAGTTTCGCTTTACCATCTTGACGGAGAGCGGGGCCAGTTTGTTGACCTCTTGCGCGAGGTTTCGCGCCTCGTCCAGCGGGGCTTCAGCGATTTTATTGAGAAAATTATACTCCAGCATGGCCTCCGAGAGAAGGGGCTTTCCGAGGAGCGCAAATTCGATAGCTTTCGTATACCCCATTTGTCTAACAAGCATGAAACTCATGCCGGCGTCCGGCGCCAGGCCGATCTGGCTGAATCCGGAAATAAAGCGCACCCCCGGGGCCGCGACCTTGAGGTCGCAGGCGAGGGCGACCGCGAGGCCCGCCCCGGCGCAGACGCCGTTGATCGCCGCGATGACGAGCTTCTCCGACGTCCGGATCGCCTCGATCAGGGGGTTCCATTCGGTTTCGATCGTGTGGCCGATGTCCACGGGCCCCTTCGAGGCGTCGACGGTTCGATCGTTCAGGTCCTGGCCCGAACAGAAGGCCTTTCCCTCCGCGGTCAGGACGATCGACCGGACGCCGGCGTCCCGGTTGGCCTCGCGCAGGCCCGCGATGATGTCGAGCTTTCCCTGGACGTTCAGCGCGTTGTAGACCTGCGGGCGGTTGATGGTGATGACGGCCGTGCCGTCCGATACTTCGTACTTGATGGTTTCAAACGTCTTCATTGGATCACCGGGATAAAGTTAACGGGTTTCGTAAGTTCGACGGGACGACCGCCCGCGGGCCTCGGATAGGTCGCGGCCCTCAGGAGGCCCGTCACGCAGGCCTCGAGGTTCCGGTCGTCTCTGAACGTACTCGTGAGGATCCGCGGATCGCGGGCTCGGCCCTCGGCGCCGATCGTGAGCCGGACCTGCAGGTTTCCCGACCGGCGCTTCGTATACGAGTCGCTCTCCTCGTAGCACTGCTGGAGCTTCCGCTCGAGGTTCACCGTCCCGGGCAGCGGATCCGGGGCGGCGCACGCGACCGCCAGCGCCGCGGCGATGAGGAGGCTAGTTCCCTTCATACGTGGGCTCTCGCTTTTCCAAAAACGCGCGCATCCCTTCCTTCTGGTCCTTCGAGGAGAAGGTGAGGTAGAAGTTCCGGCGCTCGTACTCCATGCCGTCTTTGAGGGGAGTTTCGAAGGCGATGTTGACGGCTTCCTTCGCGAGCTTCACCGCCACCGGCGCGCGGTTGGCGATCGTCTTCGCGATCTCGAACGTCTCCTGCAGGAGCGTCTCGGCCGGGACGACGCGGGCGACGAGGCCCGCGCGCTCCGCCTCGTAGGCGTCCATCATCTCGCCCGTCAGGACCGCGAGCATGGCCTTGGATTTCCCCACCGCCCGGGTCAGGCGCTGGGTCCCGCCGGCGCCCGGGATGGTTCCGATCTTGATCTCCGGCTGGCCGAAGCGGGCGCCGTCGCCGGCGACGATGAAGTCGCAGGACATGGCGAGCTCGCAGCCGCCGCCGAGGGCGAAGCCGTTCACCGCGGCGATCACGGGCTTCGTGATCAGGGAGAGCTGCTTCCAGGTGCGGAAGCGGTTGTCGTTGATCTGGTCGATCGGCGTCGCCTCGGCCATCTGGCCGATGTCGGCGCCGGCGGCGAACGCGCGGTCGTTTCCGGTGAGGATGATCACCCGGACGTCGCGGTCGTCCTCGAGGAGAAAGAGGGCCTCGACCACCTCGCGCATGAGGTCCGTCGAGAGGGCGTTCAGGACCTTCGGCCGGTTCAGCTGAACGAGGGCGACGTGCCGGTGATCGCGGAAGTTTTTCGTGACGAGGATGTGCTCGAAGGTTTTCATGTTACGCCCTTACGACGCTCTCTTCGGCGAAGTGAACGGAGACGAGGTCCCCGTAGGTCTTCACGGCGTCCTTCCCGGATTCCATCATCTCAGGCGTCTTCATCGCCGCCTTCCAGGCGTCCTTGCTCTCGAAGACCATCTCGACCACCTGCTGGAGGTGAGAGGCACCGGCCGGGCCGCCGAAGACTTTATTGACCCGAACTTCCCGGATTCCGGGAATCTTCAGGCAGATGGGGGTGTGGACGTTATTGAAGTGAGCTTCGAGCTCGGCCCGGCGGGCGTCGTCGAAGGTCTTGTAGACGGCGATTACTTTATACATGTTAACTCCCTGAGTCGTTATTTCAAAACGGATTGGTCAACGATAGCGAGGAAGGGGATCGAATGTCCATCCAGAACCCTCGAGGGGAGGTAAAATAAAGCGGCGGTCCGAGCCTAGCCGAAGCGGCCCTCGATGTAGGCGGCGGTCCGCTGCTCCTTCGGAGCGGTGAACACCTGCGTGGTATCTCCCATCTCGACGAGCTCGCCCATGTACATGAAGATCGTCTCTTCGGAGACGCGCTTGGCCTGGTTCATGGAGTGAGTCACGATGATGATGGAATAGTCCTTCTTCAGGTCCTTGATCAGGATTTCGATGGCTTCGATCCCCGCGGGATCCAGCGCCGAACACGGCTCGTCGAGGAGGAGGAGCTTCGGCTTCAGCGGAAGGAGGCGGGCGATGCAGAGGCGCTGTTGCTTCTCGAGGGAGAGGCTCAGCGCCGGGCGGTTGAGCTGCGTCCGGAGGTCCTCCCAGAGGCCCACGCGCTTGAGCGACGTCTCGACCATCTCGTCGAGGACGCTGGCCTTCACGTTCTTGAGGTGCGTCCGGGCGCCGAACACGACGTTCTCGTAGATCGAAAGCGGAAGCGGGTTCGGCTTCTGGAAGACCATCCCGACCTGCTTCCGGAGCTCCGGAAGCGCCACCGACGGATGGTAGATGTCCTGGCCGAAGACCTGGATGCTTCCGGCGTGCGAAACCTCGGTTCCCCGTTCGTTGACCCGGTTGAGGCACTTCAAGAACGTGCTCTTGCCGCAGCCGGAGGGGCCGATCAGCGCGGTGATCTTGAACGACGGGATGTTGAAGGTGAGCTTGTTCAGGGCCTGGAAGTTTCCGTACCAGAAGCTGAACTCGTTAGTGTTGACGACGTAGTTTCTGTTCATAGCTTATCCGAATAACCCTTCGATGTAGTCCTTCGTCCGCACGTCCGTCACGTGGCCGCCGAAGAGCCGTTCGTTCTGGTCGAGGTCGAGGACCTGTCCGTGGAGCATCATGGCCGTCCGGTCACCGAGGCGCTTCGCCTGGTTAATGACGTTCGTGACCATCACGATGGTCATGTCCTTCTTGAGTTCCTGGAGGACCGCCTCGATCTTCATCGTCGTGACCGGATCGATGGCGATCGAGAACTCGTCGAGGCACAGTACTTCCGGGTGATGGGAGAGGGCGCGGGCGATCGTGAGGCGCTGCTGCTGGCCGCCGGAGAGCTTGGTGGCCAGCGTGTGGAGCCGGTCCTTCACCTCGTCCCAGAGCGCCGCCTTCTTGAGGCAGTCCTCCATGATCGCGTCGAGTTCGCCTTCGTTCTTGCAGCCCGCCATCCGCGGGGCGAAGGTGACGTTCTCTTTGATCGTCATCGGAAGGCCCACCGGCAGCGGAGAAACCATGCCGATCCGGCGCCGGAGGAAGGTCGAGTCTTCGTCCTTGTAGATGCTCTCGCCGTCGAGGAGGATGTCCCCGGTGATCTTGACCTCGTTGTTGAAGTCGGTCATCCGGTTGAGGGCCTTCAGGAGCGAGCTCTTCCCGGAGTTCGCGGGGCCGATGATCGCGAGGACTTCGTTCTGGTAGACGTCCAGGTTGAGGCCCTCGATGATCATCTTGGTCCCGTAGCCGAGCGTCAGGTTCTTTATCTCAATCTTCTTTTTCATGCTTACCATTTTCTCTTCGTCCGGAAGTAGCTCCGCATCACGGCGGAGATGGAGTTCACGGACAGGATCAGGAGGATCAGTACGAGGGCCGTCGCGTACGGGTACGCCTCGGGCATGCCGACGACCTGGGTCGAGATCGTGAAGAGGTGCATCGACAGCGACATGCACTGGTCGAAGACGCTCTGCGGGAGGAACGGAAGGTAGAAGGCGACGCCGGTGAAGAGGATCGCCGCGGTCTCCCCGGCCGAGCGGCCGACGGAGAACACGAGGCCCGTGAGGATCCCCGGGAGCGAGTTCGGAAG
>JBILTI010000040.1:0-8526 GCA_044371595.1 Bacteriovoracaceae bacterium | reverse complement strand
CGGGCGATCCGCGCCTACGAGAAGGCCGGCTTCGACCCGGGCCGCGAGCTCGTGACGTTCACGGGGACCTTCGCCGCCGGCGAGGCCCCGGCCCGGGGCCTCGGCTACCGGATCGTCCCGCTCGCCGCGGCCGTCGCCCCTCCGTTCGCGCCGCTCTGGGCCCCGGCCTTCGAAAACGCGCGGCCCCTCCTGATCCGTCAACCCCTGCACGAGCTCCACGAGCTACTAGAGGGAAGCGCGGTCCTCGCGTACGCGATCTTCACGCCAAGCGAAGGCCTCGTGCGGGAGCTAGGAGCGCGGGACGTCCGCGCGCCGATCCTCGACCAGCTCTTCGCCCGCATGCGCTTTCCCGGCGAGACGATCGGCTTCTCCAGCGTCGACGCGCGGGCGCGGAGCGTCCTCGCATATCTGGAGTCCCGGAACCTCAGACCCTACGCCGAACAGTTCGAGCTGCGGCGGCCCGCTACTTTTTAACGGGGATGCGATCGGGGTAATCGGTGATGATCCCGTCGACGCCGAGCTTAACCAGCGCCGCCATGTCACCCGGTTCGTTGACCGTCCACGGAACGACCTTCACGCCGCGGCGGTGGAACGCCTCGACGTGGGCCCGCGTGAGTTCCTTGTAATACGGTGAGAACACCGCCGGCGCGAACCCCAGATCCTTCAGGACCTTATCGGGATCGATGTGCCCCTCGAGGAGGGCCACCAACCGAAGCTCCGGGTGCGCGCTCCATAGGTAGCGGAGGACGCGCCAGTCGAAGCACTGCACGGTGAAACGCTCGACCGGAAGCCGCGCCTTCAGGACGCCGACGACGAGCTCGGCGAAGGTCTTCACGTCCGGTTGAAACCCGTCCCGCTCGTCCTCCACGGTCGACTTGATCTCGACGTTAAAGGAGACAGGCCGCGCGGAAAATTTTCCGAGGAGGTCGTCGAGGAGCGGCTTCTGCGCCGGGACCTTTTTCTGCTGGGGAAACCGCGGATGCGGGAGCGAACCGCAGTCGAACTCCGCGATCTCAGCCGCAGTCATCTGGAAGAGGTTCTGGCCCCGGCCCTTGGCGCGGACGCCCTTCTTATCCCGGCAGATCTCCTCGCTCATCCAAGGCTCGTGGGAGACGACGACCTTCCGGTCCTTCGAGATCACGACGTCGAGCTCGAGCGTCGTCACGGCCGGGTACGAGAGCGCGGTTTCCATCGCCCCGATCGTGTTCTCAGGGGAGAGCCCGCGGGCCCCGCGGTGGCCCTGCCAGTCGACAGCGGCGGCAGGAAGCGCCAGGGCGGCGGCGGAGAGGACGAGTAACTTCTTCATAGAAGCCCGCTGGTGAAGAGGAGGCCAAGCGCCGCGGGCAGGGCCTGGATGAAGATGATGTTCTTCGACGCTGTGACGGCACCGACGACGCCGGCGATCGCCACGCAGGCGAGGAAAAAGTTCGCGAGCGCGGGATCTCCGGCGAGGGCCGCCCAGAAAAGCCCGGCCCCAAGAAAGCCGTTGTAGAGCCCCTGGTTTAGCGCCATGACCCGGGTCGCCGCGGCAGTCTCCGGAGTCAAGCGGAAGATCCGAAGTCCCAGGGGCTTGGTCCAGAAGAAGCATTCCAGGATCAGGAAGCCGGTGTGGAGGAGGCCAACAAAGAGCACCAGGACGAGGGCGATCGGGCTCATGTTACACCAGCCCCAGGAACTCGTCGTAGCTACACTCCTCGTCGCGCACACCGCGCTCCTCGATCGCGATCACCCGGCTCGCCACGGTCTGGATGAATTCGTGGTCGTGGGAGGTGAAGAGGATCGTTCCCTTGAAGTCGATGAGGCCGTCGTTCACGGCCGTGATCGTTTCGAGGTCGAGGTGGTTGGTCGGATTGTCGAGGATCAGGACGTTCGCTCCCGAGAGCATCATCTTCGAGAGCATGCAGCGGACCTTTTCGCCCCCGGAGAGGACGTTGCATTTCTTGAGCGCCTCTTCGCCGGAGAAGAGCATCCGCCCGAGGAAGCCCCGGAGGAAGGTCTCGGTCTGGTCCTTCGAGTACTGGCGGAGCCAGTTGATGAGGTCGAGGGAGGCGTCCTTGAAGAACGCCGAGTTGTCGTTCGGAAGGTACGCCCGGGAGGTGGTGATCCCCCACTCGACCTTGCCGGCGTCCGGCGTCTGCTCGCCGGCGAGGACCCGGAAGAGCGCGGTCGTGGCGACCTCGGACTTCGCGAGGAAAACCACCTTCTGGCCCTTCTTGATGGTGAACGAGACGTTGTTTAAGATCTTCTCGCCTTCGAGCGCCACGGTGAGGTTCTCGACTCGGAGGAGCTGGTCGCCGGCTTCGCGGTCGGCCTTGAAGCCGACGTACGGGTACTTCCGGGAGGAAGGCGCGATGTCCTCGAGGGTCAGCTTGTCGAGGAGCTTCTTCCGCGACGTCGCCTGGCTCGACTTCGAGGCGTTGGCAGAGAAGCGCTGGATGAACTCCTTCAGCTCCTTCATCTTGTCTTCGACCTTCTTGTTCTGGTCGGAGATCATCCGCTGCGCGAGCTGCGAGGACTTGTACCAGAAGTCGTAGTTCCCGACGAAGATCTTGATCTTGCCGTAGTCGATGTCGCAGATGTGCGTGCAGACCTTGTTCAGGAAGTGCCGGTCGTGGGAGACGACGAGGACCGTCGTGTCCTGCTGGTCCATGATGAAGTTCTCGAGCCACTGGATGGCCTTGAGGTCGAGATCGTTCGTCGGCTCGTCGAGGAGGAGGATCTCCGGCTTCCCGAAAAGCGCCTGCGCGAGGAGGACCTTCACCTTCTCGCCGCCGGTGAGTTCCTTCATCTTCTTGTGGTGGAGGTCGTCCTTGATCCCGAGGCCCGCGAGGAGGGCCGCCGCGGTCGCCTCAGCTTCCCAGCCGTTGAGCTCGGCGAAGAGGCCCTCGAGCTCGGCCGTGCGCTCGCCGTCCTTGTCCGAGAAGTCTTCCTTGGCGTAGAGCGCGTCCTTCTCCTTCATGATCTCGACGAGCCGGCCGTGCCCGAGGATCACGGTCGTGAGAACCTCCTCCTCCTCGTAGGCGAAGTGGTTCTGCTTCAGGACCGCCATCCGTTCACCGGGGGTGATCTCGACGCGGCCGCCGGTCGGGGAGATTTCGTTGGAGAGGATCTTCAGGAACGTCGACTTCCCGGCCCCGTTGGCGCCGATGATGCCGTAGCAGTTCCCCGGCGTGAACTTCAGGTTCACGTCGTCGAAGAGGGTGCGACCCCCGAACTGGAGGCGGATATCGTGACAAGCTAGCATAGGTATTCCTTGGCAAATTTCCGCCTAATCTAGCACATCCGACACCCTTTCCCTAGAGGCCATCGGGGCTAAAATGCATGAAATCTTTCTGCTTCCCGGAGATCTCGCCGCCCCAGCCGAAGCCCCGCTCCCGGAACGCCCGGACCAGCGGCGACCGGCCGGTCTGGGAGCGCGGGCCTCCGGGGAAATACCGGCCCCCTTTAATCAGCTGACAGGCCGGGAACCAGGTGAGGCAGAAGTCATAGAGGCCGTTGTGCGCTCCGTTCACGTCGACCGCGCCCCCGAAGGCGTGGTTCGAGAACTCCGTCCGGAGCCCGCGCCCGTCGAGGCCCCCCGGGACTTCGAAGGCCGGTACACTACGACGGTCTCGACCACGTAGCCCCCGGCGAGGCCCGCGTCGAGCGCCGCCAGCTCCGCCACCCGGGCGCGGAGGATCGTCTGGGCCTCGCGCTGGAGGTAGAGGTCGAGGGTCGTTCGGACCGCGCCGCCGGGAGCGACGAAGCGGTGGAGCTCCGGGGCCCGGAAGTTCGAGAGACTAATCCCTTCGTGGGTGTAGGTCACCGCTACGTCGTCCTTCGGGGTCACGGTCACGAACTTCGCGATGTCGATCTTCCGGTTCGCGGCGAGCGGGAGCTCGACTGCGACGCCTTCGTTGAACTCGCAGTGGAGGTACGGAAGACCGAAGGAGAAGAGGTCGACGGAGAGGTGCGAGTTCCCGCCGCAGCGGGCGGAGCCCGCGCCGGTTCCGCGGTTGCGGCCCGCGGCCGTGATCGTCGGATCGAGGACGAGCTTCTGGCCCGGAACCGCGCTCCCCGTGGAGTCCCGGTAGAAGAGCGGCCTATCGAAGCAGAAGACGCAGCTCTCGTCGGCCCGGGTCCCGGCCGGGTTCGAAGTCGACGGGGAGCGCGCCCCCGTCGCACTGGATGACGCCGGAGCGCGGGGACGGCTTCACCCGAAAGTTCAGGTCCATGGTGAGCACGGGAACGTCGTTCGCCCAGGCCACGCGGTACCCGGTGATCGCCAGCGAACTGGTCTTGAAGGAATGGGTGTGTTCATAGGAAAGCCGGTTCTCGGAGGAGAGGCCAGTGAAGCCGGGCGCCAATCGGACGTCGTACGTGCTACTCGGGGCGAGCTTCTTCTTGAGCTTACAGACGATTGCATTGGTGCCGTGCTAGGCGAGCTGGCAGTCGATCCCCGGGCCGAACTTCAGGTAGGCGCTGTGCTCTTCCTTCACGGCTCCCGCGCCGAGCGGAACGATGTCCTCGCCGAAGGTGATACGGATCTCCGGAGCGTCAAGGCCAACCTCGTTCCCCGGGGACTCGTATCCTGAACGTAGAGGGCGCGCGCCGGGACGGAGACGAGGAAAAGTAGAGCAACAGCGATCGCCTTCATCGGAGATGATCTTTCGGAGAATGAATGTTAGTTGGGGAAATTGTAGACACATCGTCCGAAGAAAGGCGACGGGTTTTGACGGGAACGATGGCCTAAATTTTTTGTGCGCCGTTTCGGCTCACTCTTCTTCGGACGCCTCGAGGTAATCCTGGTGCTGGTCTCTCACGGCATCGTAGTGGGAGCCGAGGATCTCCTTTAACCGCTCCTGGTGAGACGCCTCGAGCTGCGAGATGAGCTGGTCGACCTCGCTCGCGGCGAGGTCCGAGGTCTTCTGTTCCTTCTCGGCCCGCAGCGCCTCGAGCTCGGCCTGGTAGTTCTCCTGCGCCTTCACGTAGGACTTGTAGATCTCCTCCCCGTCGGCCGGCTCGAGCCGCGTGAGGGTGTTCTTCAGTTCGTCATTCCAGCCCTCGCCCTCCGCGGTCGTCTGAACCTCCGGCTCCTCGGCGTCCCCGGCGGCCTCGTCGTCTTCGGGCGCCTCGGTTTCGGCCGGGGCCCGGGAGTTCGTCTCCTCCGCCTCCACGGTCGGCGCCGCCGGGGCAACCGGTTTCTCGACGGTCAGGAGCCGCTCCGGCGGGGCCACGCGCTCCGGCGCCCCCATCTTAAGCTTGATCGCGTCGATCGCGGGGCCCGCAGGTTTCGCTTCCTCGCGGGTGAGGAGGTAGGCGGGTCCAGCGAACAGAAGAGTCAGAAAAAGTATTCTCATACATCAAGTATAGGCCGACTCGGTCGGGATACAACAAATGGTTATTTAGTGCCGGGTTCCCGACGCCGGAGCAGGACGCTCAGGGAAAGGCACGGCAGCCAGATCCAGAGAATTTCGTTCGCCACCACGGCGAGGCCCCGGGCACCGAGGAAGCCGCGGATCCCGATCGGCGAAACGGCGACAGGCCGGAACGGAAAAAAATGCCGGTCGTCGGAGAAGGGCCAGAAGATCGCGACGCCGAGGCGCCCGTCGGTCAGGGCGTCGAAGGCCGCGTGCGAGAGGACCGAAAGGAAAGCGGTGACGCCGACGACGGCCGGCGTGGAGCGGAGCCGGCGCGCAGACGAGCCCGACGGCCACGGCGAAGGTGATCGAATGAGTGAAGCCCCGGGGGCCGAACCGGAGCACGCGCCGCGAGAGCGCCAGCGCCACCGGAAACGCCGGGTGCGAGAAGAACGACGCCACTAGACCTTCGCCTCCAGCGTCGCCCACTCCTCGTAGAGCCCCTCGAGCTTCGCCTCGGACTTCTTCACGTCGGCCTCGAGCCGTGCGAGACGGTCGGTCTTTTCCTTATCCATCACCGTAAAGTCGATGGCCCCGAGCTCGGCGCGGAGATTCTCGAGCCGGGCCTCGAGCTTCTCGATCTCGCTCGGGAGCTCGGCGAAGCGGTTCTTTTCCTTGTTCGAAAGCTTGGACCCGCCGGCCCCGTCCGCGGGCGGCCCGGATTTCGCCGGCGCCGGCGGCGCCTTCTTCTTCAGCTCCTCCTCGAGGTGGATCGCCTCGAGGAACAGCTCGGCCTGGGAGAAGCCGGCCTCGAAGTTCTCGAGCTGCCCTTCGTGGAGCACCCAGCACTTGTCGGTGACGTTGTTGATGAACGAGCGGTCGTGGCCCACGACGATGAGGGCGCCCTCGTAGCTCCGGAGCTCCTCTTCGAGAATCCCGATCGTCTCGAGGTCGAGGTCGTTCGTCGGCTCGTCAAAGATCCAGATGTCCCGGGCGTGCTTCATGAACTGCGCCAGCTGGAGCCGGTTCTTCTCGCCGCCGGAGAACGTGTGGATGGGCCGCTTGATCTCATCGGAGCTGAAGAGGAAGTTCTCGAGGTAGCTCGCGACGTGGCGCTTGTCGCCGGTGTTGGAGATGACGTAGTCGATCCCCTCCCCGATCATCTTCCACGGCGTCTCGTCGTCGTTCAGCGCCTCGCGCTTCTGCGAGAAGTAGCCGACGTCTAGGCCGTGGGCGCGGGTAACCGTCCCGGCCGTGGGTTCGAGCTCGCCGAGGAGGATCTTCAGGAGCGAACTCTTGCCGGCGCCGTTGCGGCCCAGGAGGGCGATCTTGTCGCCCTTGGCGACGGAGAAGTTCACGTTCTCGAAGAGCGTGCGCTCGCCGAAGCGGAGGCTCAGCTCCTCGGCGGCGAGGAGGATCTTGGTCTTGCGCCCGGAGGCCTGGAGGTTCAGGCTCACGGACTTGTGCGCCTGGGACTTCAGCTCCTGGATCGTCTTGTTGAGCGTGCCGTAGTCCTCGATGCGCTTCTTGCTCTTCGTGCGCCGGGCCTGGACGCCACGCCGGATCCACGCGGTCTCGCGGCGCTGCTGGTTCCCGAGCTTGTCGAGCTCCTTCTCCCGGCGCTTCTGGTCCTCGACGAGGAACTGGAGATACGCTTCGTAGGTGCCGCTGAACGAGCGGAGCTTCCCCTGCTGGATGTGGATGATCCGGTCGACGACGTTGTTCAGGAGGCTCCGGTCGTGGGAGATGATCATGAAGGTCTTCTTGCTCGCCTGGAGCTCGTCCTCGAAGTCCTGGATCGTCTCGAGGTCGAGGTGGTTCGTCGGCTCGTCCCAGAGGATCAGCTCCTGCGGCGCCGAGAGGCCGAGGCTCAGGGCCACCTTCCGCTGCTCGCCGCCGGAGAGGCCCGCCATGGGCCGCGCGAGGTTCTCGACGCCGAAGAACTTCAGGTACGAGACGAACTGCGCGTGGATCCGGTCCTCCCCGAGGGCGGCGAGGCCCGCGTAGATCCGCTCCTGCTCGTGGATCAGCTTGTCAAAGTCGCTGTCGCCGGCGCCGAGGGCGTCGTTCACGACGTCGAGCCGGCGCTTGAGCTTCGCCATCTCCGGGTGGAACTCGAAGAAATAGTTCTCCACCGTCCAGGCGTCTAGGTTCGGGAGCTCCTGGGGCACGTAGAAGAACGTGAAGTCCTTGCTCCGGTCGTAGATGAACGGCGGCACCGTCGTGTCCGGCGTCACGAGCCCGGCGATCACCTTGAAGAGGCTCGACTTCCCGTGGCCGTTGAGGCCCAGGACGCCGATCTTGTCACCCTGGTTCAGGGTGAAGGTGACGTCCTTGAAGATGACCTTGTGGGGATAGTGGAGACTCAGGTTCTGGAGCGTGAGGAGTGTCGACATGGAGGCATTCTACTCAACTTGTCAGAGCTATGCAAATTGACACCGAAGGTTTCGGTGCGAAGATCTCCAGATGAAGCGAACGCTGCTCCTCCGCGCTCTCGCGGCCCTGCCCGCCGGCTGCGCCGGAAAGCGCCACGGCTACCACGCCCCCGCCCCCCGGCGCCCCGGAAGCTGTGCTTCGCCGGGGACACGGGCATGGGCACGCCGATCCGGAAGGCCGTCGCCGAGCGGGCCCGCCGAGAACGCAAGCGCAGACTCCATTTTCCCGGAGACCTCATCTACCGGAGCGGCCTTGCAACGGCGCGCGCCCCACAGTTCCGGACGAAGTTCTACGACCTCTAGGAGCACCTCCTCACCGACGAGGGCGTCGCGAAGGGCACTCGGCTTATGATCGTCCGGCGCCGGCGCGGGGCCGGTCGAGGGCGAGGCCGGCGGAGCCGTCCGCTAGGAGTTCGTGCGGGTGCGGTCCCCGTGATCAGCCGAAGAGGTCCTTCATCGTGTCGAACATCTTCGCCTTCGAGAGGTAGTTCCGGATAAAGGTCCGGTTCTCGGGCTTGTACCAGAAGAAGAACGTCCGCTGCTTCGTCTTGTCGTCGAGGCTGATCGCCGTCTGGACCTTCTTCAGCGTGTACGGGTGGTGGCCCGAGTAGTAGATCTCCGTCGCGACGGTCATCGGCGTCGGCGTGAAGTCCTGAACCTGCTCGAGCTTGTAGCCGAGGGCCTTGGTCTTCGCCGCGAGCTTCGCCATGTCCTCCGGCGTGCAGCCCGGGTGCGAGGAGATGAAGTACGGG
>JBILTI010000039.1:0-8617 GCA_044371595.1 Bacteriovoracaceae bacterium | reverse complement strand
ACATCCCTCACGCACTTGATCGCTCGGCCACCGGGCCCCGGGCCGAAGCTTTCCTTAATTTCTCCCGCTAAGAGTTTCCAATCAAATGCCGTCCACATTTAATCGATCCCGGACGGAGGTCTTCCATGAGACTGATGGATTTCATGATCGTGATCATCGCCGCGCTGATGTTCCTCGTTCCGACGATGAAGCGCGAGGCCGCGAACCGCCTCCCCGACGGGGCGGGGTTCGCGCGGAAGACACTCGAGGCACGCGAGACCCGGGAGGCGCAGGAGGAGGAGCCCCGGCGCGGGGCCCTGACCGAAGACGAGGCGCTGACCTTCCGGGTCACCCTCGAGGTCCACCGGCGGGAGGACGAAGGCATCGCCGACATCCTCTGGATGAAGAAGGCGGCGGCGGTCGCCCTCAGCGCGGGGATCCCGTACTTTAACGTCCGCGAGCAGCGGATCCGAAGCCGACCAGCCGACGGCGGGGCTCTGCCCGTGGTGGACGGAGTCATCGCGCTCGACGAGGATCCAATGCGGGCCGAGTACGATGCCCACGAGATCGACGCCCTCGTGCTGCCCGACTATCCGCGCCTCGAGAAATAATTAACTTTAGCTTCGCGCCCGCGTGCCATAGAGTCTCGCCCTGATCGCGAGGTGCCCGCGTGAAATTGATTCTCCTGATCCAACTTCTTTGCCTTCCCGCCGCCGGGGCCGCGCCCTGGGGCCCCGACTCGTCCCCGGAGATCATGAGCGCCCACAACCTGCGCCGGTTCGCCGAGCTTCCGCTCGAGGGCGCGGTCTTCGTCCCGGACCGCTTCTGGTCCGGGGATAACTGGCCCAACCACAAGGGGAGCATCAACTACCGCTGGTACATCCGAAAGAAGACCGGCTTCGGGTACCGGTCGCCGAGCTCTCGCCGGCGGAGAAGTACGACCTCTTCACGGGCCGCTACGATTACCCCCTCCGAAAGGAAGTCGAAGCCTTCGCCGCTCCGGACGCCCTGATCTGGGAGGGGCTCTGCCACGGGTGGGCGCCGGCCTCGCTGAACCACCCGGAGCCCCGGCCGCGTGCCATGACGAACCCCGACGGCGTCACTGTTCCCTTTGGGGCCGACGACATCAAGGCCCTCCTCTCCTACTACTACGGGTTCGTCCACCGGGCGACGGACACGTTCCAGATGGGTCGCCGGTGCTTCGATCGCGGCGGCCCGCGGGGCCCGCATCCGGACTGCGACGACGACCTCAACGCCGGCGCCTTCCACGTCGTGCTCGCCAACCGCATCGGCATCGACCAGAAGGGCCTCATCGCCGACCTGCAGCGCTTCGAAGAGGTCTGGAACCATCCGATCACTGCGTACCGGACAGAGATCCGGCGCCGCGGACCGCGGCGGATCGCCGTGCGGACGACGCTGAACTTCATCGACGGCAACGGCCACGACTGGCACCCGGTGCTCGCGACGCCGAATCAGCTCGCGAAGAGCATCGCGTACGACTACGCGCTCGAGCTGGACGCGGCCGGAATGATCACCGGCGGAAGCTGGATCTCCCGGGAGCGGCCGGATTTTCTCTGGCTGATGGGGAAGGTCCGGCGGTTCGGGGGATCGCTACCGGCGCTGGGACTTTTGCTGGACGAGTGAAAGGGAGGGTCCGGACGGCCCCTCCCGGGTGGGGTCCTAGAGGACGATGAGGATTTCGCTCTCGCCGTTCGATTTCGTAACTTCGAACTCCACGTCGTCGTCGGTGAAGAAGATCGACTCGTTGGCGCAGTCGTCGCCCATGTCGATGATGTCGATCGCGAGCTCGCCACGCTTAGGGACGTAGAAATCGGGGAGCACGAGGGACTCCGGCGAGGTGCTCCGGTCGATGAAGTACTTCTGCTTCGAGACGCACTCGTTCAGCACGGTTGTTCCGTCGATGTCAATCCGCGACTTCGTCGGAAAGCTTCGCCCGTCTAGGAGGAGCTTCCAGCTGACCGAGGAGAGGCAGTCGACGCCGGCGCAGACCGCGCTCACCGACTTCCGGGTCTTCGACTTCGATTCGTTTCCGCAGCCCGCGTAACCGAGGAGGAGGCCGCCGACGAGGAGGAGGTTGAGATGTTTTACGACGCCCATGTCATGATCCTTTTTTGTATTGTTAATACTTGACCATGATTATGAGGATAATTCGCGAGTTGAAAAGTTCCCGATTCGCCGTCCGCGCCCTCGACCGGACGAGATAGCCAAGGCCAGCATTCGAGGATATTCGGCGGCTTCGCCCGGCGCTCCTTGAGGCGGGCCGGGCGAAATCAAAATTCTTTCCTTAGAACGCGGGGGAAAATCCGCCCGTCGTGCCGGGAGCACCGCCGAGGCCGCTGGTCGTGCCCGCCACACCACCGGGCACTCCGCCGAAGTCACCCGTTCCCGCGTCGGGAAACGGATCCGTCGGAATCGTATCCGTTGGGCGCGGGATCGTCGTCGGGCCGGTTCCGTCGACGTCGCCGCGGACCACGGTTCCGCAGGCGACCGTCAACTGGGAGCCGCCGACCGGAGAATCCGGGCCCGCGAAGTTCGTGAAGGCCTTGACGACGACGCGCTTGCCCTCGAGGTTCGCGTCGCCCTCGGTCCGGGCCGCGCCGGTCGCCCGGAGGTCGTCGATGAGCGACCGGACGGAGCTCGTCTCGGAGATCGTGTACGAGCGGCGCTCGCCGTTGTTGTTCGGGATCCGGAGCGTCAGGGCGGCGCAGTCGGCGGCGACGTAGGCGTAGTGGACCTGGATGATGTTCGCCGGAAGACCGTCCACGTCGAGGTCGACGCGCACGTCGCCGTCGCGGACTTCGATCCGCGCGGTCCCCGAGAGGTCCGGAAGGTTCGCGTCGGTCGAGCGGAGCTCGGCCGTGTAGCTCGCGGGCGGGACGTCGACCCCGTCGTCCCGCCCGTCGCCGCCGGTTGTGGTCTCGTCGTTGCGCCGGGACTCGTTGAACTCCTTAAATTCCTCGTCGTAGAACTCGCGGCAGCCGCCGAGGCCCAGGCCCCCGAGGAGTGCCAGGGCCAGCATCGAGGTACGCATCAGTGAACCCTCCGCGCCTGGTGCCGATCGAGCTTCTCCTTGTTCTCCTTCGCGAGGGCCTCGTTCACCGCTTCGTCCTCGCCCTCTCCGGTGTCGTGCTCCGCGGAGTACTTCCGCTGCTCTTCCGGCGAGAGCTTTTCGAAGTCGATCTTCCCGGCCTCTTCTTTCCCACGGTATTGGTTGGTCGACATAGGTAACCTCCAGCTTCGGGAGACAGGGTAACAAAAGTTACCCCGTCCCGATGCTCAAGAAGCGTTTAACTCTGGTGATCGTCGAGGAGGAGGGCCAGGGCGCCCCAGTCGCCTTCGAAGAACGGCACCGGATCGACGTCCCAGATGAAGTCCGGCCGCACCTTCGACGACCAGTTTCCTCCGATGATGGAACCGCTCCGGTCGAGGTCCAGGGCGTACTCGTAGGTACGGGTCTCGGTGATCTGGAGCGACGTTCCGAGCACCGGTTCCCAAGTGTTCCGCGGTGAATTGTTCACGAAGGTGACAGTGGTCTGGAGCTTCGCCGTGCGCACCGTGCCAGGGGCCGAGTTAAACTGCGGCCGCGCCGACGGATTCAGCACCCGCGTACAGTAGCCGACCGGGATGTGGTTCCAGACCTCCTTGCCGTCCTCGATGTCGGCCACGAAGGTCAGGCCCTCGAGCCCCATGCGGTTGGCCAGGGCGATGTGAAAGGCGCCGGCATTCAGGTCTTCGCGGCACTGCCCGTGGCCCTCGGGCGTCCAGCGGCTCCGGCAGCGGAACCCGAGGTAGCGAGAGGGGGCATTGTACTTATAGGCGTAGTAGTACGAAAGGAGCGCCTTGATGTCGGACGAGCCGAAGGGGACCAGCACGCCGTCGGGGTTGCGGATGGTTTTCGGGAGCGGCTCGTTGTGATGCATCGAGGCTGGCGCGGCCCCATGGCACATGCCCTCCCAGTCGGCCTTGTCCGGCGCGGTGAAGGCCTCGACCTCCCGGCGGAGTGGATAGTGATAGAACCCCCGCAGGAGATCGAACTTCTCGGCCGGCGAGAGCACCGCGAGCTGGGCCTCGCTCAGCTGCGCCACCTCGTCTTGTCCCGGGGACCGGTAGCGGAAGCCCGCGGGCACCGGCGCGTTCCAGCGGTAGTTGATGTTCCCCCGGCGCAGGGCCCAGTAGTCACCGGACCAGTACTTCCGGGTGTCGCTGACTTCGCCCGCCAGCGGGAGCGCGGCGAAGCGGCGGACGAAGTTCTGGCCCAGGTGGATCGGATCGGACGCTGGCCCCCAGGGACGGTTGATCGCCGCCTGGGCCGCGGCGCCGGTGACTGCCAGTGTGACGAGGGCGAGAGAAATCTTCAAGCGAAACCTCCAGATTTTGAGTAGTGGAAGAATCCTGTCTCCGGCCGCCAGCACCTGACAAGGAAGCCGCTCAATTTTGAGGCAACATTAAGTGACGCTCCGGTCCCGGTCGGCCGCGCTCTTCGCCGCGAGCGCCATGATAACGGGCACCGCCACCGCGAAGAGACTAACGAAGATCACCTTGCGCCGGAACCCGGCCGGATTGTGCCGGCGCTCCGTGGGGCCCCCCATCTCCTTATAGACGTTCGGAACGTGCCCGTGCAGGAGATCGTCGACGACGCCCTCGAGGACGTTGATCCGGTCGGCCAGCACCAGCGGGGGCCAGTGCGCCCAGGGGCCTTCGCCGTAGCGGTACGCGAACCGGCGCACGGGCCCCGAGAGGCCCCGCGGCGGCATCGCCGTGCCGAAGACGGAGGTCATGCGCGACCGCTCGATCGAGTGAAACTCCCGGAACCGGAGGGCCTGCGCGGGCGGCGTCGACCAGTGGGCACCGGTTCCCTCCGCGGGCCTCTTCCACATCGGGTACCCTGGGCGGTCCTTCGCGGCGAGGTCGGAGCCCCAACCTTTCACGTTTGCTTTTACAGTTTCGATGTCCATAACCACTCTCCTCTAGTGAAGGTTCGCCTTCGGCGGAACCAAGATCGGCTTGATGCAGCCGTCGAGCTTGCTCGAGAACAGGTGGTACGCGTCCGCCACCTCCTCGAGGGGAACTCCGGTGGGTGATCACCTCGGAGGGCCTCACATCGCCCGCGCGGATGTGCTCGATGAGTCGCGGGACGTGGCGCTTCACACTCGCCTGGTTCATCCGGAGTGTGAGGCCCTTGTTGACGGCGTTTCCGAGCGGGATGAGGTTGCCCGTAGGCCCGTAGACGCCGACGATGGAAACGGAGCCGCCCTTCTTCACCGAGTTGATCGCCCACTGAACGGCGATCCCCGATCCCGCCTGGACCCCGAGCTTCACGCCGGTGATCCCCTGGAGCTTCGAGCCGCTCGCCTCGCACCCGACGGCGTCGATGCAGGCGTCCGGGCCCGGCCCGTCGGTGAGTTTTTTCAGGAACACGACGGGGTCGTCGATCTCCGTTAAGTTGTAGACCTCGCACGGGGCGAAGTTCCGGACGAAGTCGAGGCGGTAGTCGAGGAAGTCCAGCACGATCACCCGGCCCGCGCCGAAGACCACGACCGTGTCGCCCTCGTGGATGTCCGCCATCTCCGCGCCCTGGTAGCCGGTGGGAACCGCGTCCGTCAGGAGGACAGCGTCGTCGACGTCGATGTCATTCGGGATCACCATCGGATTCACGTCGGCGAACGGCACCCGGACGTACTCGGCCTGACCTCCGTCGTAGCCGCCTGCGGTATGGGAATATCCGTAGATCGCGCCGACGGCCGTGGCCATCGAGTTCGTGTCCTGGCAGTTTCCGTAGAGCTGATGCTGGCAGAAGATGCACGCGCCGCAAGCGATGTTAAAGGGAACGAGGACCTGGTCCCGGACATTTATGTTTTGCAAGGCCCGACCTCTTCGACGATCCCGGTGAACTCGTGGCAGAAGGTCGTGCCGACGCGCGTGTCCGGCACGAGGCCGTGGTAGAGGTGGAGATCTGACCCGCAGATGCAGGAGCGGGTTACGCGGACGATGGCGTCGTTCGGATGTTCGATCTCGGGCAGGGGCCTGTTCGTCACGGCCCTCACCCGATAGGGGCCGCGGTAGTCCATGGCCAGCATAGAAACCTCCCTGGTTTCTGACGGAAAACTTCGGGAGATTTTGCTGCAAGTGCGAGACCTTAAGCGCCGCGCTCGGTCGGATCCATGCTAGAACCGGTAGGTCCTCTTCGCGCCGCGGAGCTTTTCGCGCAGCCGCTCGAGGTACCCCTTCGCGGCGGTCTTGGTTTCGAACCGGCCCGCGAACAGCCGGCCGTGGATCGGTTCCCCAAGCGCCGACGGGTAGCGGATGAGGTCGATCAGATTCTCCGGAAGCGCGTTCCGCGCGCGCACCGGTGCGACGGTCACGGGTTCGCGGTAGGAGAGCTCGACGCCCGCACGATCGGCGGCGAAGCTTTCGGAGAGGGAGAGGACGAGGACGACGATGGTGATGACTTTCATTGCGAACCTCCTGTTCGGAACCAGGTCTCGTCCCCGTGTTGCGAGACCGATGCCAGCGCTAATCGGTTAAAACCACGCCTCCCGGGGTCAAAGGGAACCGGGGCGGCGGTGTCAGAGGTTCCGCTTCCGGAGCTCTTCCGCCGCGGGAGAAAAGTCGAAGGAGAAGGTTTCCTGGAGGGTGAACGGGATCAGAAGGTCCGGCGCCGGAACCGGCCCCTTCCGCGGGACGGCGCCCGGGCGGGGTTCGGGATTCGGCGTTTCCTGGAGGTGATAGTTCTTCACCGACGAGGTGAGCGTTCCCTGGACCGCGGCCCCGCTCACGGCGGCGTCGATCCGCGCGGTGAGGTTCGGTTCGTTGATCACGATCGGATTCCGGTCACCGGTGAGCTTCGTGAACACCTCGGGCCTGATCCCGCTCAAGCTCCCGGCGATCGTTCCGCGGGAACCGGAGAGCGTCAGCTTCCCTCCCTCGTCGATCTCCGAGGCGAGCTTAAAGACCCGGTCCTCGCCGAGCTCGAGCCGGACGTCGGCGAGCGATAGGATGGTTCGGATCACGTTATTGTCCGTCTCCTTGACCGTCAGGTTCGTGAGCCGCGCCTCGAGGGTCTTCACGTGTTCGAGGGTTTCCCGTCGGGCCTCGCCAACGAGGTCGCCGGAGAGGTAAACGGTCACGTCCTCGCCGACGAGCTTCACCGTCCGCGTTTCCCCGAAGAAGAGGCCCGGGACGAGGGAGAGGACGACGCGCGACGCTTCCACGAGGTTCGGCGCGCCCGCGGCGTCGACGAGCCGGAGGTCGACGAGGACGATCTCGCCGGCGAGCGCTCGGAGGTCGACGTCGCCTACCTTCAGCGCGTGGCCGTTCTTGTCGGCCGGAAGCTGATTGATCCACGCCTCGAGCGCGAACGGCGCCACCACTCGGAGGGCGAGGGTCATCACGACGAGGATCGTCGCCAGGGCCAGCAGCCAGAGTTTACTTCGCTTGGGACGGTCTCGGTTGATGTAGATCGGCTTCATGCACCGATTCTAGGGGGCGCTAAGGCCTTCGCGCAAGACGGGTTGTCCAAAGGCCGCCGGAGATACTCCATCGCGCGAGCTTTTGAATTCCTTTAACCGCGGTCCCGGCGCGGACCCGCTAAGCTGAAGATCGACGCCCGGAGGTTGCGATGAAATACCTGATCATGATCGCCGTCGGTCTCACCGCGTAGCACTGGTTCGCGGAAGACGCCGTGAACGACCACAACCGAAACCCCGAGACGAAGCCCCTCCTGAAAAAGAAAGTTTCTCCGGACCTTCGCCACGACGGAGGCGTCGATACCGCGGTTCTGAAAAAAAACAACAGGGAGATTGAGCGATGGCACCTGGGTACCAAGGCCGGATCGGCCGCGACGAACTTAAACACCGGCTCGACGCCCTCTCCGGGGACGATTTTAACCCCGGAGTCGAGTCGGAGGATCCGGCGGAGGACCGGCGGCTCCGCGCCGCGCTCCGGAAGCGCCTCGAGGGGCATCCCGAGCTCGACGTGAGCAACGTCGAGCTAAACGTCGAGGGGGGCTTCGTCTCGATCACCGGCACGGTGGATAACATCGACCAGAAGGCGACTGTCGAGGCCTTCGTGGCGAAGACCGACGGCGTCCTCGATGTGGTGAACTTCCTCCAGCTCCGGCGAGGGGAACACTTAAGCGGAAGCGACGGCGCCCTTCCGGGGTAGCTTCCGGAGGAGATCGAACGAATCGCCTCGCACCAGGAGGTGGAGCTTCACGTTGAAAAGCGAGAGCGGCGAATCCTCGTCGGCCTCGGAGATGTTGTTGCCGCTCGTCTCGTGGGCGTCGAGGACGTAGACGGCCCCGGAGCCGAGCACCGCGAAGCGATCTGCCTGGAGCACGACGGCCGTGTCTTCGTCGATGCCGATGCCGAGGTTCCGCGGGTTGTGGGCCGTGGCGCCGAGAAGGCGTCCGATGCGGCCCCGCTCGGCGAAGTGCTGGTCGATGATCATCCCGCCGGCGAGGCCGAGGCCCGGCGCCATCCGGATGCTGGTGCCGATTCGGTACGAGGCGTCGGCCTTCCCGGAGGTCATCATCGTTTCCCCCATGACCGACGCCCCGGCCGAGGTGCCGGCGATGACCCCGCCGGCCTCGTAGATCGCGATGATCTTCTCTAGCACC
>JBILTI010000371.1:0-3098 GCA_044371595.1 Bacteriovoracaceae bacterium | reverse complement strand
AAAAAAATCTTTTTTCATTCAGTCTCCAAAACCGAATACATGTATTCGAGTCGAATACGGCCAAAAAATACAAACTAATTACGACTACAATTATACAACGTGATTTCAAATGATTAAGTGGTGGAAGAAAGTGCTTGTCCCAAAATTTAACTTCTTGTTTTCATTACTGAATTTAGAGGTCAGGGATTTTGGGACTTACGCTTTTAAGAGTTGGTGGAGGTGGTGGGAATCGAACCCACGTCCGAAAAACCTTCCAGTAGAGAGTCCCACGTGCGTCTCTGGTAAGTTAGTACCAATACTATTTTTAGTCTTTGTAGAACCAACAAACTCCCGGTGATTTGAAGAGTCACCCGGCGTGTCTCCTGCGGCTTTAGATTTCCGAGGTTCCCGCGAACCTCTTTACCAGCTTTTTGTTATCGGTGCTGGCCCCTCAGGTGCTAATTTAACGTAGTTAAATTAAGCGGCCATTGCGTAATCGTTGCCGATTAACATGTGGTCGACTTTTGAAGAGGCCTGTCGACCAACCTCTGCACGCACTCAATCCTTCTAGTTCCCCGTCGAAACCTGGGCACCCCCGGATAAGTTCTTAAACTATAGGCTTCGCGGGGCACAAAGTCCAGTGAAGTTCCTTGTATTCACCTCTTCAAGTTTAATACTGCGTTGCTTTGGACTCATTTGGACATCTTACTTGCATAGTCTCTAAGCGAGCACCGATGGCATTAACGTTGGTAGCGGCTCCGCTCCTTCAGGATCTCGGGCACCGGAACAGACACGAACCGAACATACCGACCACCGAGGCGCCCCTCGCGAACGTGGACCTCGACCGTCGCCGGCAGCGCCAGGTCCTCCGCCGTTACGGCGCTGATCGGGACCTCCTCCGGCAGATCGTGCTTCTCCGCGTCCCGCGGATCGAGCCGCGCGATCCGGTTTAGCCCACTCGAACGGCCCGGATAATTGCTGCGCCTCGTGCTCACCTGGCGAACGAGGTAGACCGCGTCCTCGCCCGTCTCCGACTTGTTATAGTCCGTCGCCAGCGACACCCCGGCAGCCGGAAAACCGAGAACGACGTAGACGAGATTGACGACGATCAGCTTGTGGCCCCGGGATGAATGCCGGAACGCGAGGACCACAAGCAGGATGGCCGGCGCCGAGGCGAGCGCCCCCCACCGGAGCCCGACGCCTAGGACACCGCTACTCAACTGGTCCGGCGATAGGGTTTGGGTAGAAAAAACTCCGATGAAACCGAAGGCCGCGACGAGGGTAACGAGTGCGTCGACGAGCGCGACCTTGAGCTTGTACGGATCCGCGTAGAACGCCTCCCGGAAGTGCTCCTGGACTGCGAGGAGCTTCGTCACCCGGGCCAGACCGTCCGCGGCCTCCCGTGACGGGGATTCCGCGGCGAACGTCGCCTGGAGATTCGTGCCGTCGGCGACGACCTCCCGCGCCCCGGCCTGGAAGAGCCGTATGAACTCCTGGCGAAGGATCGCCTTCGACCGCAGCGCCCGCCAGAAGACCGGCGACTCGCACTCGATGTAAAAGTCTCCGTCGAAGGCGTCCTCGCCCGTCGCCATCTCGTGAGAGGGCCCGAGGCGCTTCGCGACGCTGTCGAAGGCCGTCTCGCGCCGGATCGTGAACGTTAGCTTCGAAGGAAACGGAAGGGTGAGCGTAAGGTACGAACCAGCGAGGCCCCCCGCTTGCGGAACCGGACTTCGCAGACGTTCCCGCCAACGGGAATCGTGAAGTCGGCCTCCGCCGTCCTGTGCGACAGTCGATCGATCGCTCGCCGGAGGACGTAGAGGAGCGCGAGGACGAGCTTTAAACTTAGGAACGACATCTTTCTAGGATACAACGAAATTCCTCGAAACGGCCGGCGATAAAGCTGTTGATCGCCACTCGCTTCATCAGTAATCTTTAAAAATGCTCAAATGCATCCTCTGCTTATCCCCGCTCGGGGGTTCCAATGCTTAGTGGCCCGAAGGCCGCCGTCATGATCGTCATGAAACAGCACGGCCGTTTCCTTCTCGGTAAGCGAAGCCACCGGAAGGCGAAGGCGCCCGGTTACTGGTGTCCGATCTCGGGCCACGTCGAGGACGGCGAGTCCGAGGAGGAGGCCGTGGTTCGCGAGGCCTGGGAAGAGCTCGGCGTCGCGGTGAGGCCCATCCGGAAGGTCGCGACGACACGGACGCACGACGGGAGCGTCCTCCTCCACTGGTGGGCGACCGAGATCGTTTCAGGAACGCCGAGACCCGCGAACGAGGAGAACTCCGCGCTCGGGTGGTTTACGGCGGAGGAGCTCGCAACGCTCGAACCGGTGTTCCAGGAAGACATCGAGCTCCTCCTGGGCCTTTCCTGAGTCCTTCGCCCGCCTCGTCGTCTTCCTGGCCCAATCGACGGGCGATCTCGGACGCCCCAAGGGCCCGTTCAGGGCGGTGATCCCCGCGCACGACTTCCGCTCGGTCCCCTCTCGATGACGTAGCGCCACTGGTGCCCGTCGCACCGGGCGACCTCGCGCCCATCCTTCCTCGAGGTCCGCGCGGATCGCGGGGCCGCAGAAGGCGACCCCCGCCGCGCACCCGCGAGCGCCGTGAGGAAGTCAAGGAGCAGCGGCCTCCGGCCGATTTGCTAGAGGACCTCGAAGATCTTTTCCGCCTTCTTCTCCTGCAGACACTCGTTCTTCATGTACTGCATCGAGAAGAACTGACTCTCGCCGTTGAAGTCGAGGAGGAACGCCACCTCGATCTGCTCGTAGGACCCGAGGTCGTACTCGGTGTTGATCCGCTTCGTGTACATCGCGAACGGCCGGAACCTGATCCCGTTGATCTCCGTCTCCTTCCCGCGGATGCAGGAGACGATGTCGTCGCTCACGCGGGTGCAGTCCTTCAGGTCGTAGCGAAACTCGTAGAGGCGACCCAGCTTCGTGAAGAGCTCGGCCTTCCGCTGCAACTGCGGAAGATCGTTCGGCGTGATGATGCCGGTGTAGAGCGGCAGGTACTTCTCGCCGTTGTGGTGGAAGACCTTGACGACGAACTCGTCGCCCTCGGTGAAGCCGTAGACGGACGTCGTAGGCCATTCGGTGACGCAGGCGACGGTCAGCGCGG
>JBILTI010000137.1:0-5542 GCA_044371595.1 Bacteriovoracaceae bacterium | reverse complement strand
GCCGAGGCCGAGACGAGGAGCGCCGTGAGTGCGGTGAGAATCTTTTTCATGAAAAACCTCCGTTTCAAATCAGGCTAACACGGAAGTCAGAATTGTGAGTGGTCCTACGGGTCACAATTTTAATTGTTTGGCCTCTCCACGAAGGGGGAAGCTGTAAAGCTTTCACGCGGTCTAGTAATCGCTCCGGAGTGGTCTATAGTGCGGCGACCAAATTTTAAAGGAGTCTTCCGTGAAAAGCTTCGTGACGATCGTCGCCTTCTTCCTCATCGCCCAGGTCGCCTTCTCGGCGCCGGTAACCTCGTGCCCTGCGCCGAGGTGGGGGCCAACCTCGAGAGCATGCTCTTCGGCGCGAACCATCAGCGCTCGTTCTATAACGGCAACGTGGGTCTCGTGGCCTGCGACGTCCAGGAGCCGGCCGCGGCCTCCTACGGCGTCGCGATCGTCTTCAACGAACCCGTCGAAACCGAGGGCTACGTCGCCCGGAAATGCGTGGCCGTTCCGTTCCTCGCCGGCGTCGACCTGAAGGCCGCCAAGGCCTCCTACGACGCGAAGTCGGGCCTCGCCGTGGTCGTTCCCGTCAAGAGGCCGAACGACGAGGAGGGCCTTCCGGTCGCGCGGACGCTGGTGATCCGGGTCAAGACCGTCAACGCGAAGACGAACTCCGAGGGCCACGTCGTCGAGGCCGAGCTCAAGTAGCTCTGAAATAAATTCACGGTTCCTGTCGGGCGAACCGCTCACCGTGCTACGGTCCGCCCACTTCTCAACCGAAAAAAGGACCGTCGATGAAACTCTCCGCTGCCCTCGTCCTCCTCACCCTCGCAAGCTCCGCCTTCGCCTTCGAGAAGGCCTACGTCCGCGGCAACTTCCGCGGGACCACGGGCCTCACGGAGCTCACCTTCGGCCTCTCTCGCTATCAGATCGAAAAGATCGCCCAGGTCACAGACGGAGACGTCGACCTGAAAAATATCTTCATGACCCGGCCCTACTTCTTTGAGAAGGCGAACCTACCGGGCGCCGAGCCCCACGCCCGGCACTACCTCCCGCCGTTCCGGATCTCCGACTACGATCCAGGGATCAAGAAGGGATGGTGGCAGCAGGCGCTGAACGTCCAGGAGGCCTGGAAGCTCGCCCGGGGCCGCGGCGTCACCGTCGCAGACTGCGACGCCGGCTACTACACGATCGAGTCGGACATCGCCGGGAACATCTTGATGGAGTTTGCCCGCGACCTGAGCGATCGGGACAATCCGACGAAGATCGACGACGGCGGGTTCGTCTCCCACGGAACCTCGGTCGCGGCGATACTCGTCGGAATCCACGAGGGGAAGGGCGTCAACGGCATTGCCCCCGAGGCGAAGTTTGTACCTCTCCAAAACTACAACTACTCCTCGAGCCTCGACGACCGCGACAAGGAAGAGGCCACGGCCGCCTGCATCCTCGAGGCGCTGAAGATCCCCGACGTCCAGGTCATCGTTCTCGAGAACCAGACCCACGGCTCCTCGGAGACGTTCATCGGTACCCGCGAGGCCGTGCGCCTCGCCCTCCGGGCCGGCGTCACGATCGTCTCCGCCGCCGGTAACTCCTCCAACGAACTCACGGCCGAGGCGGCCGACGACACGGGGTCGATCATCGTCGGCGCCGTCAACCGCTCGGGCTTCACGGAGAGCTTCTCGAACTGGGGGAAGCGCGTGAGCATCGCAGCCTACGGATCGGAGCTCCTGACCCTCGAAGGCCCCGACGGCAAGCTCGGTATGTTCGGCGGCACTTCGGGAGCGACCCCGCAGGTCGCGGCCGCGGTCGCCCTCATGCTCGAGGTTAACCCGGACCTCACCCCGGCGCAGATCAAGGAAATCCTCGTCGCGACCCGGCGGACGGCCGACCGGAACAAAAAGGTCGGGGGCCTCCTGAACCTCGTCGAAGCGGTCCGCCGCGCGAATTCCGTCGCGGGCCAGCGTACCGACGACGGTTTCCGCCGCCGGCTCCTTTCAATCCTCTCCAACTGAGGATAGAAACGCCGCCACTTTTAAATCGAACGTAACCCCGGCATCCTTGAAGCGTTCAAGGAGAGGTTATGGAAAGATGTGACAAGTGCGGGAATGCCTACGAACGGACGTTCAAGGTCATAATGAACGAGCGAACGTACACGTTCGACTGCTTCGAGTGTGCGATCGGTCTCCTGGCCCCCGTCTGTCAGACCTGCGGCACGCAGATCATCGGCCACGGGATGGAGTCCGGCGAGGACTTCTTCTGCTGCGCCGGCTGCGCCCGGGCGCACGGGATCACCGAGCTCCAGGACCACGTCCCGCAGGAGTAGTAGCCCTACTCGGAGAGGCAGATCTCCACGAAGAATTCGCCGACCGTGCTCGTGAACGGAATGATCACCGTCGGGCCCTTACTCTTTGTCGAGAGCGAGTGGTTCTTTCCGGAGATGACCTGCGGGAGCGCGATCTGGATGCCGTAGCCGCGCTCGTTCAAGACAATCTTCGCCTGGCCGAAGATCATGTTCGTGATCTCGCCGGCGCCGTCGACGATGTCCTGGCTGATCTTGGTGTAGTCTTCCCCGAGCATGTTCGACATAACCTTGAGGAACGTCTGCTCGGGAAAGCTGATCACAACGCTTCCCTTGAACGCCTCGGAGACGATCCCGATCACGCCGGAGACGTCGCCCCGGAACGTTTCGCCCGGCTGCTTCAAGGCGATCTTTCCCGGCTGGGCCTCGACCGAGGCCTGGACCTTGAGGACGTTTAAGGTCGCGCCGAGAAACGGATTCACAAAGTTAATATCGATCATTTGTTCTGCCTCATAGGTGTGTAGATTCGTATCGGTCACCGGCGGCGGATTTTTAGGAAAAATCTAAGGTCACGTGGAAAACATGACTTAAGTCAGACGCGCTAGATATTAGGTTTCAGTTGACCGTGTTTTGACAGGGCCGGGGTTTAATCCGGAGCTATGAAAAGCAAAAACATCCTCGACCTGCGCCTTCCGGACCTCCTCGCCTTCGTCAAGCAGTGCTGCCACGAGAACCTCCACGACAACCTCGTCGAGCTCCGGGAGCACTCCCAGCGCCGCGCCCGGATCTGCCACCTTGCCGAGGACGTGCTGTCGCTCATCCGCCGGATCCAGCACCACCTCGCCCATGAGGAGAACAACTTCTTCCCTCTGATCGAAAAGGGCGACCATCGGGCGTCGAACGTCTTCCCGATCCACGCCCTCGTCGACGAACACGACGAGCTGATCGAAGGAATCACGGCGCTTCGGACGAAGACGAACGACTTCGAAGTTACGCCGGAATTGACGAGTGACTCTATCGCCTACTACGGCCGCCTCGTCGAGCTCGAGCGCATCCTCACGAACCACACGCAGATCCAGAACCGGATCCTCTATCCGATGGTCCTGAAGATCTCCTAGACTTCCCTAGACCGGTACTTCCATCAACAAGACCTCGGTCTGCGCCGTCGCGCGCAGCTCGACCTCCTCGAAGGCCGGAAGGCCGACGCCGTCGCGCGGGTTGAGCCGCTGACCGGCGAGCTCCACCGTTCCCGCGAGGACGAAGACGTAGAGGCCCGTTCCGCTCCCCTTCCGCGCGTAGCGGGCGGCGCTCCCCGCCCCGAGATCGGCGAGCGAAAAAAACGCGTCCTGATTGATCGACACGGATCCGTCCCGCCCGTCCGGCGAGACGACCGTCACGATCCGGTCGGACCTCCGAACGTCCGAGAAGTTCTTCTGCTCGTAGCGCGGTTCCACGCCGAGCTTCTTCGGGAGGACCCAGATCTGGAGGAACTTCACAGGTTCGCTCTTCGACGCGTTGAACTCCGAATGGCGCACGCCGGTTCCGGCCGACATGATCTGGACCTCGCCCTTCCGGATCACCGAGGAGTTCCCCATCGAGTCCCGGTGCTCGAGCGCCCCTTCCAGGGGAATCGACACGATCTCCATGTCTCGGTGCGGATGTGTCACGAACCCCATGCCGGGCCCGACGGAGTCGTCATTGATCACGCGGAGGGCGCCGAAGCCCATTCGCTCGGGGTTATAGTAGTCGGCGAAGCTGAACGTGTGGCGACTCTTGAGCCAGCCGTGGTCGGCGACGCCTCTCGAATCGGACGGGTGAGTGATCATGGGCTACCTCCTGCGAGCGAAAATGCTCATCGTGTCTCGTGCCCATTATCGAAGAAAAGTTCATAAAAATAAATTTTACAATTCTCATCAAGAGCATAAGCTAGGCTTATACATTAAAACGCTTTGACTGCCGCGGCCGGGAGGAAATAAGATTTGATCCCGGACTCCGACTTCGAAAGGACGCACCATGCCCAACGGTTCTAAGGAAGAAATCAAGAAGCTACAGCTCAAGATCCTGCGCATTCAGCAGGGCACGTTCTTCTCCAAGCGCCGGGTCATCGTCGCCTTCGAAGGCGTGGACGCGGCGGGGAAGGGCGGCGCCATACGCCGGCTCACCGAGAACCTTGACCCGCGGAGCTTCCAGGTCCACCCGATCGGCGCGCCGGATCCCGTGGACCAGGGGAAGCACTACCTCTATCGCTTCTGGACCCGCCTCCCGGCGACGGGGATGATGGCGATCTTTGACCGCACCTGGTACGGCCGCGTCCTCGTCGAGCGGGTGGAGAAGCTGATCCCCCCGCCGACCTGGCGGCGCGCGTACGCCGAGATCAACCAGTTCGAAAAGCTCCTCACCGACGACGGCGTGAAGCTCATCAAGATCTGCCTCAAGATTTCGAAGAAGGAGCAACTCCGGCGCTTCGAGGACCGCCTCCAGGACCCGTACAAGCAGTGGAAGATCACCGCCGACGACATCCGGAACCGGTCGAAGTGGGGCCTCTACAGGCGCGCCTACGACGACCTGTTCCGGGAGACCAGCACCTACCACTGCCCGTGGCACGTCGTCGAGTCGGACGACAAGGACGAGGCCCGGCGCCGGGTCCTGGAGATCGTCGCGAAGGAATGCGCGGAGATCGGCGACTGGATGGAGCGGCACTCGCACGCCCCCGAGAAGCGGGAGCTGAAAAAGGCGCTCTCGCAGCTGAGTTCAACGACCTAGGACGAGCAGGAAACCTCGTAGTGCTTGTGGTCCGGCGGCGTGGGCCGGGCGTAGGCCTCGAACTCCGGGTGCTCGTCGAAGGGCCGGTAGAGCACCTCGGGCCACCGCGTGAGCTTCTCCGCGCTCCCCCGCTCCACGTCCGTGATCACTTCCTCCGCCCTGTAGTTCTTTAGAACGTACTTCGGGTTCACCCGGCGCATGACCATTCCGCGGTCGGTGTCGACGGATCCTTTGCGCCGCAGCCGCTCGTCGTAGCGGCCGAGCCTGGCCCTGAGCTCCTCGCGGTTGCCGTAATAGTCCCAGACCGGCGCGAGCGATGAGGGATCGCCGACGCGGTAGCTCGTGAGTGTTCGCCAGAAGAAGGTCTAAACTGAACACACTTTAGATTTCAAGTGCCCATGACATGGAAGTCATCGGTTAGTAACTTCGACAATTCGTCCTTGTGCTTCCTAATGTACCTAAAGAATTTCGAGCACGCGGCTTCAAATTTAT
>JBILTI010000038.1:0-8685 GCA_044371595.1 Bacteriovoracaceae bacterium | reverse complement strand
CCGTCCTTCTCGTAGAAGGAGATCGCCGTCGAAAAGAGGTGCACGGCCGAGAGCCAGTAGACGAACTCGACGTCGCCCCAGGTGATCAGGAGCGGGACGAAAATGATCAGGGAAAAGATGTAGCGACGGAAGAAGTCCTCGAAGCCGTCACTCTTCAGGAAGTTCGCCGCGAGCGAAATAAACAGGACGACGGGTACTGCCCAGATGGCGTTCGCCGCGATAAGATCTAGGGGCAGTCGGCGAAGCAGCTCGGGAGCCGAGCCCGCCTTCTGTAAGGTGTAGACGAGGACGAAGGCGCCGTTGATGACGAGTTCGAGCATCAGCGGGAGCCGCCCCAGGAAGTAATTCATAGCTCCGATTTTACGCTTTTTTTTCGATTACTCCTAGGATTTGTTCATGGGCCAACGAGGTTTAGTTCCCTTCAAGATCACCGGTGTGGATAGTTTGGGGCAGGGGGTCAGCAAGCTCTCGGAAAAGGTCACCTTCGTCCCGAAGACGACGGTCGGAGACGAGGGCGAGGCCGAAGTAATGGCCGAGAAGAAGGGTGTCGTCTTCGCTCGCGCCGTGGCCCTCGCCAAACCGGCCCCGGACCGGATCGCTCCCGCCTGCCCGCACTTCGCGGCCTGTCCGTCGTGCCACTACCAGCACGTCTCCTACGACCGGGAGCTCGCGCACAAGGCCGAAGCCTTCGAGCGGCTTTTCCGGAAGCTCCCGATGCCCCCGCTGGAGGTCGTCGCGGCCCCGGACCGCTACCACTACCGGAACCGGATCCAGCTCCATTATAGTCTCCGTTCGAAGCTCCTCGGGATGCGCGACCCGCAGAGCTTCGCCATCACCCCGATCCCCGATTGCCTGATCGCCGTTCCGGAGGTCGCCGCCGCCCTCAGCGCGCTCTACGCAAACGACGCCTGGCGGGCCGAGGCCCCGGTCGACCGGCCCGAGGGCCACGTCGAGCTCTACTGGGTCGACGGCGCCCTCCGGAAGAGCTGGAACCGCCCCTACGCCGAGGGCGGCTTCACGCAGGTCTACGAGGCGATGAACCGCCGTCTGAGGGAGCTCCTCCGGGAGCACCTCGCGGCCCGGCCCGCGGCGGCCGGGCTCCTCGACCTCTTCGCCGGAAACGGCAACCTGTCCGCGCCGCTCGGCTACCAGCGGCGCCTCTGCGTCGACGTCTATCGCTCGCCGCCCGGGAAGGAGTTTTTCGATCAGGATTTGTACGCCCACAGCGCGCTCCCGCGGGTCCTTAAGGAAGCCGCAGCAAGGGGGTTAAATGTGAGCCACCTGATCCTCGATCCCCCGCGCTCGGGCCTCCGGGATTTTAGCATCTGGATGGAGACGCTGAAGCCGGAGTTCGCCGCGTACGTAAGCTGCGATCCCCACACGCTCGCCCGCGACCTCGCCCCGCTCACCGGCTACACGATCGCGAGGTCTTTTTTGCTCGACTTCTTCCCCGCCACCTATCACTTCGAGAGCGTGATATTTCTCGAGCGGAAGGGCTGAATAGGTTTTACAAAAATCCTCCCCTTCCTTAGAATAAATAAAAGCTTTTTCCGTCGGGGAGAATCCATGTTCTCAGTCAACCTTTCGCTTCGTCCGCTGACCGCGCTGCTGGCCCTCCTGGCCATCGCCGCCTGCTCGTCCAAGAAAGACTCCGAGTCGAAGGCCTCGCTCTACTTCGCGGCTGGGACCCAGAGCCTCGTCGAACGGCAGTACACGGAAGCGCTCCAGAACCTCATCAAAGCGAACAACCTCGAGCCGAACAATCCGGAGATCCTGAACAACCTCGGGATGGCTTACTACTTCAAGGGCGAGACGGAGCTCGCGGTGCGGACGCTGAAGCGCACGATCGAGCTCGACGAGAACAACTCCGACGCGAAGAACAACCTCGCCTCGATCTACTACAAGCAGGGGAACGTCGCCGCCGCCGAGAAGCTCTACCGGAAGGTCCTCCGGCACCTCACCTACGACAAGCAGGCACGGACGCTGTACAACCTCGGGATCCTCGAACTCGAGGCGCGCAAGAACGTCGCCGCCGCCGAGAACCTCTTCCGGAAGGCGGTCGCGGAAGACGACAACTACTGCCCGGCGTACTTCCAGCTCGGGCTGATCCACTACAACCGGCGCCAGTTCAAGGCCGCGCTGAAGAAATTCAAGGACGCCGCCATGGGCCCGTGCTACGAGTCTCCGGGCCCGCACTATCACCAGGCCCTCGCGCTCATCGGCCTCCGCCGCTTCACCGACGCCCGGCTGAAGCTCGACGAGATCGACACGCGGTTCCGGGACAGCAGCTACGCCGCGCAGGCGCGCAGAAAAAGCATCGAAATTAACGAACTCGAAAGCCGGGAACCTCTAGAATCTCATGCATCCAGGAATGTGCTTGAGTCTCCGGAATTCTAAATGATCAAGGATGGCGGTAATGGAAAAACAGGAAACGAATGACCCCGGAACGATCGCGGTGAACGTAGGGCACCTCGGCGAGTACCTGAAGCAGAAGCGGATCGACAAGAACTACACCCTCGAGAAGCTTTCCCAGAAGACGAAGATTTCGGTCAACATCCTGAAGTACCTCGAGAACAACGACTACGACCATCTTCCGAGCGCGGCGTACATCAAGGGCTTCGTCACGAGCTACGTCAAGGTCCTCGGGATCCCGCTCGACGAGGCCATCAATAAGATGGAGTACACGTACCTGAACGTCCTCGGAAAGCCGTTCCCGGCACTCAACCACACCAAGTCCATGGCCGCGCCGGCCCCGGTGCGGACCCAGCGGGACCCGCAGGAGACCGACGAATCGCAGACCCCCCACGCGGTCATCGAAAGTGGGGACTCGCTGATCGAGAGCACGAAATCAATCCTCCCGGTCGTCATCTTCGGCGCCATCATCCTCTTCTTCGTCGGGGGCTACAAGCTGATCTCGTCGGTCGTCGAGAGCGAAGTAAGCGACCAGAAGACCAAGGACCTCGGTCCGAAGATCGAATCGAGCTCCGCCCTCGTGAAGCAGCCGGAGCCGTCGAAGAAGGTCGACCCGCCGGCGGAGCCGAAGCCGGAGGAGGCCGGGGCCGACGAGGAGTTCCAGCGGAACTTCCCGGCGATCGAATTCAAGAAGCTCCGAGGAAAGCTCTTCTCCGTGAAGATGGACGCGCCGGAGAACCTCGACGAGGCGGTCCTCCCGAAGCAGATCAAGGATTCGATGAACTCCGTGCTCCAGAACGTCTACATCCGCGCGATGGAGGGCAACACGTGGCTGAGCTATAAGGTCGACGACGGCCCGATCCAGAGCGTGATCATCAACAAGGACAACGACCTGTTCCTGCAGGGGTCGGAGATCCGGATCTTCCTAGGGAACGTCAACGTCACGAAGATCTTCTACAACAACTACCTCATCGAGACGCCGACGAAGACCGGCGTGAAGAGCCTCGTGTTCCCCGAGGAGAGCAACGGGAAGTTCCAGCTTCCACTCTTCCCAAAGGCGAAGGACGACATCCTCTATACGTCGGAAGAGTACATCAAGCGCATGAAGCTCGAGGAAGAAGAGCTCCAGAAACGGAAGGAAAACCTCTAGCGCTCGCCGCTCCCCCGGGCCGTTTGGTTCGAGGGATCACCGGGCCACCGGGCCTTACGACTGCCAGTCCAGCTTCCGGTAGAAACAGGCCCCGAGGCCCGCGATCAACGTGACCGGCAGGAAGACCGCCACCGGAATCGGAACCGCCTCCTTCTTCGCCACGCTCACGAGAGAAAAATAGAGACCGTAGTAGACCAGGAGACAGAGGAGGCCGAGGAGGCCTGAGTTCTTGGACTTCCCCCGGTTCCCGGTGACGCCGAGGGTGAAGCCGAGGAAGCAAAAGACGAAGCAAATGAGGGCGCCGTTCTTCCGGTTCCAGTACTCGTAGCGGGCGTTGAAGAATTCCTTCTTGTTAAAATCGTAGGCCTTAAGGGCCTCGGCCTCGGTCATCGTAAGGACCTCTTCTAGCTCGGCCGAGGTGAGCATCGTTTCCTTAATGCTAAACTGGTCCTCGAACTGCTTCTGGGAGATCGGAAAGACGTACTTCCGGAAGAGAATCTTCTCCACCTCGCTCCCGCCGCGGCTTCCGACGATGTTTCCGTCGTACAGAGTGAGCGTGAGCTTCTCCGACAGGCGCTCCGGGGACCGCTCGAAGAGGAGCTCGCCGCGTTCGGCGAAGATCACGCGCTCCGAGATCGCCGCCGGCGCCGCCGCGGGCACCGTCTTCACCGACTCCTTCCCCTTCCCCGCCTTCGCCTCCGTCTCGGTTTCCGTCACGTGGAGGAAGACCTCCGCGAGGTTCCGGCCGTACTTCGTGGAGCTGCCCGCGAAGAGCGTGATCCCCGGGATGGCGGTGAAGAACTGTCCCTCCTTGATCCCCGCCAACAGGCCGCTCGAGGTCAGGTAGGTGACCTTCTGCCGAAAGGCCTTGTTGGAGAGGGGAATCACCGTCTGGTTGAGCTGATACACGCTGGCCGCCAGAAGCCCCGCGACCAGGAGGAACGGCGTTAGCAGGCGCGCCTTCGTAAGGCCGCCGGCGCGCATCGCGATATACTCCGAATCGCCGGAGAGCCGGTTCAGGCAGTAGATCGTCGAGAAGAACACCGCGATAGGCAAGGAGAGCGGCACGAACGTCAGGGCGATGTTACCAACGAGCTTAACGATGAACCAAAGGGAAATGTCCCGGGTTACCAGGAGCTCGGTCAGCCGGAAGAGCTCAAAGGTCAGGAGGAAGCAGATGAAAAACACGGTGCTGACGACCAGGGGAAGGATAAATTGGGCGGCGAGGTAACGTTGCAGCAGGAGTTTCATAGGCCCCGGGGGAAAATTTTGTCTCAAATAAGAAGGTACTCCAGATTCACCTTTCCTTCAAGAAATGGCAAAATAGACTGACTATAAAAGGAGTCCTCATGCAAATTAAGCTCGACACCGTCGGCGACCTCTTCCTCGGGGCCGACCTCAAGATCCTCACCGCGTTCCAGAAGACCCCCGCCGCGACCAAGGCGAAGGCGAAGCCCAAGGCGACTGACGCCGGAGAAGCTTCGGTATCCATCGACCACTGGAGCGACAAGGGATTAAAGGAAGAGTTTAACAACCTCAAGGCCGCGAAGAATTTCCGCGCCGGGAAGGACGAGACTCTGGCCTTCACCGGCGCGACCGGCGAGACCGTCTGGGTCGTCGGCTTCGGCGATAAGTCGAAGGCAGCCGGCGAGGACGTCCGGAAGGCGATCGCGAAGCTCTACAAGAACGCCAAGGCCGCGAAGTACGCCACCGTCGCCGTCGACGTCCCGGGCTTCAACGTCGTCCACGACGAGGTCCTGACCGGGAAGCTCGTCGCCGAGGCGATCTACCTCTCCGACTACTCGTTCGACAAGTACAAGTCGAAGAAGCCCGAGGCGACGGCCGTGACCGTGATCTTCGGCCACATCGAGAAGAAGAACGTCGCGAAGCTCGAGAAGGCCCTCGAGACGACGCGGAACATCTGCGGCTCGATCGACGTCGCGAAGGACCTCATCAACGAAGCCCCGAACGTCCTCAACTCCGAGGAGTACGCGCGGCGGGTGGAAGCGGACGTGAAGAAGCACCTCAAGGGCGTCAAGGTTAAGATCCTGAACAAGGCCCAAATCCAGAAGGAAAAGATGGGCATGTTCCTCTCTGTGAACGCCGGCTCGGCGTTCGAGCCGCGGCTCGTGCACCTGACCTACGAACCGGCGAAGGCGACGGCGCGGACGAAGCACGTGGCCCTCGTCGGCAAGGGCATCACGTTCGACACCGGCGGCTACTGCGTCAAGCCCGGCGCGAGCATGGCGGGGATGAAGAACGACATGGGCGGCTCGGCGACCGTCTACGGGGCCTTCCGGGCCGCGGTCCTCGAGAACGCGCCGGTTAAGATCACGTGCATCCTGGCACTCACGGACAACGCGATCAACGAACTCGCGACCGTCCCGGACGCGATCGTCACCGCCCGGAACGGCAAGACCGTCGAGATCCTGAACACCGACGCCGAGGGCCGCCTGATCCTCGGTGACGCCCTCGACTACGCCTGCGACCAGGGCCCCGACTACATCATCGACGCCGCGACGCTCACCGGCGCGTGCCTCGTGGCCCTCGGGAACCAGGTCTGCGCCGTTCTCGGTAACGACCAGAAGTGGATCGAGGAGATCCTGAAGTCGGCGAAGGCGAGCGACGAGTACATGTGGCAGCTTCCGATCATCAACGAGTGGCGGCAGGACATCAAGTCGAAGATCGCCGACATCAAGAACATCGGAACGCCAATGCGCGCCGGAACCGCGATCGGCGCGGCCTTCCTCGAGGAGTTCATCAAGAACGACGTGAAGTGGGCGCACCTCGACGTCGCCGGCGTCGTCGACGGCCAGTCGCACCTGCCGTACTGCTCGGCCCACGGCGCCTCCGGGCTCATCGTCCGGACGCTCACGCATCTCCTGATGAATGTCCGGTAAGTTCAAGATCGTCTTATTCGCGCCCGAGATTCCCGGTAACACCGGGAGTGTCGGGCGCACTTGCGTCGCCCTCGACCTCGAGCTCATCCTGATCCGGCCCTACGGTTTCGAGATCGACGAAAAGGCGGTCCGCCGCGCGGGCCTCGACTACTGGAAGCACGTCCGCCTCCGCGAGTTCGACTCCTGGGAAGATTTCCTAGCCCGCGAGGCCCCGCCCCGGGAGAAGCTCCTCTTCTTCGAAAACACCGGCGCCCGGCCCCACTATGAAGCGACGTACGCGCCGGACTGCTACCTGATCTTCGGCGGCGAAACCCGCGGCTTTCCGGGCCCGATCGAGGAGGCGTACCGGGATCACTTCTTCCGGCTCCCGATGTTCTCATCGGAGATCCGCTCGCTCAACCTCTCGAACGTCGCCACGGCCGTCGCCTACGAGTGCCTCCGGCACCTCCGCTAGTCACCGCTCCCACGCGAGCTTCCGGGAGACCTCGGCGGAGAACTGCTCGCTGCTGATCACCTTCCCCATCCGGAGCTTTTCGAGGATGGCCTCGACGCGCTTGCGCGCGAACGACGTGAGCCGCTGCTTCCGGAACGAGGCCGAGTAGCGCTTCGGGCCCGGCAGGAGCATCGCGAGGAAGGCCCCCTCGCGGGGACCGAGCTCGGCCGGGGCCTTCGCGAAATAGTGGCGCGAGGCCGCACCGATCCCGTAGATTCCGGGCCCGAACTCGATCACGTTCAGGTAGGTCTCAAGGATCCGCTCCTTCGAGAGGGCCCGCTCGACCTTGCGGGCGAGGATCGCCTCGTGAAGCTTTCGCCAGAGCGTCCGCTCCTCGGAGAGGTAGACGTTCTTCACCAGCTGCTGCGTGATCGTGCTGGCGCCGCGGAACTTCCGCGAGGCCATCATCTCGCCGAGGGCGACGCGGATCTGCTTCACGTCGATCCCGTTGTGCTGGTAGAAGCTCCAGTCCTCGGAAAGGACGATCGCCCACGTCGCGTACCGGGAGACGGCGGCGAGGGAGACCCAGCCGCGGGGCCGGGACTTCCGAACCTCGAAGGTCACCGAATCCTTCGCGACGATCGCGTGCGGGAACTCCGCGCGGAGCCGGGCGACGTCGCGGGAGAAGTACATCGAAACCGGAACCGCGACCGCGGCGGCGAGGACGAGGCCCAGGAGAAGGCCGAGCGCCCGGCCCGGACGATGTATTTTAAACCTTGCTGATGTGAGAATTCCCATGTACCGGTATGATTATAACGCATGAACACTTTCTGCAGATATTATAATGCCGGTGTCTGCCGCTCCTGCGACGCGCTCGCGGTGAATTACCAGGATCAGGTTCGCCGGAAGGAGGCCACGCTCCGCGCGGCGCTCGGCCCCCTCGCGCCGGCCGAGTTCAATCCTCCGGTGACCTCGCCGGAACAAGGGTTCCGGAACAAGGCCAAGTTCGTCGTGACCGGCGAGGCCGGGGCCCCCGTGATCGGCCTCCTCGGTCCGGACGCGCCCGACGAGGGCCGCGAACTCCTGAACTGTCCGCTCCACGTTCCGGAGATCAACGCCGCCCTTCCGGTCGTCCGGGACTTTATCGTCCGCGCGAACCTCGCGCCCTACAAGATCGCCGAGCGGCGGGGCGAACTCAAGGGCCTCATCCTCTTCTTCTCGCCCGAGACCCGCGCCCTCTACCTCCGGTTCGTCCTACGGTCGAAGGAGTCGCTCGATCGGCTGCGGAAGCATAAGGACTTTCTCCTCGAACGGCTCCCCGAGCTTCGCTGCCTTTCGGTCAACCTCCAACCCGTCCACAAGGCGATCCTCGCAGGCGACGAGGAGATCGTCCTCACCGACGCAACGGCGATCCCACACCGGGTTGGGGCGGACGCGCTCGAAGTCGATCCCCGCGCCTTCGTCCAGACGAACCAGCGGATCGCCGCCGAGCTCTACCGGACCGCCGCCGAATGGGTGCGCGCGGCCGGGGGCGGTCGCTTCCTCGAACTCTTCTGTGGCCTCGGTGCCTTCAGCTTCTCCTGCGCCGGCGCCGTCACCGCGGGCCTCGGGATCGAAATCAACGGGGACGCGGTCGCGGCCGCGAACCGGACGGCGATCCGGCTCAACCTCGGGCACCTGACCTTTAAGAGCGCGGACGCCGGAACCGTGCGCAGCGAGATCGAAGCGTTCTCACCGGATGTCGTGCTGGTGAATCCCCCCCGCCGGGGCATCGGCCCGGCCGCGGAGCT
>JBILTI010000429.1:0-2691 GCA_044371595.1 Bacteriovoracaceae bacterium | reverse complement strand
AGGCACTGCCGCGACGCCGGCGCGAAGACCGCCTTCACGACGTTCGGGTTCCGGAAGTCCTCCTCGGCCGCGGACCGCTCCCGGAGGAGCGTGGCGACGTCGAAGTCGCTTGCCAGATGGAACTCGGCGAGCTCCCGGAGCACGGGCCCGCGGAGGAGCGGCTCGTCGCCCTGGACGTTGATCACGAGTTCCGGCGCGGCCGCCCTGAGGAAGCGATCGGCGGCGAGCGCGATCCGCTCGGAGCCCGAGGGGACGTCGTCGTCGATACGGAGGACCGAGCCGCCGAAGCCGTGGACGTGCGCCTCGATGCCGTCGTGGTCGGTCACCACGTGCGCCTCGAAGCCCGACTCCCGGCAGTTGGTGAAGACCCGTTCGATCATCGACCGGCCGGCGATCAGCGCGAGGGGCTTGCCCGGAAAGCGAGACGAAGCGAAGCGGGCGGGAATGAGGATTACGACTCTTGCCATGGCGATGGTACCTGCGAATTTATATTGACCCCTCATCCTACGTTTTTTGATAGTATTCGACAATAAATTGAGCGGGAATTTCAACTTTGCGTTAGTCGCCTCCCGTGCTAGCCTCGTCTATATGAAGCTCATTCTCACCGTCATAGTTTTGGCGCTCGCGGCGCCGGTCTCCGCGCAGGACGAGACGCTGATGCAAGATGCCATCACGAAACCCGTCCTGAGCCAGCGGTGCCGGGAACTCTTTAAAGAACGGGCCGATAAGATCAAGGTTCAGCAGCGGCTCAACGGTCTCCTCCAGCGGAACGAAGACATGATCAAAAAATCACCCCGGGCCAAGGACACGCTCCACGGCCGGCTGAGCTCGACCCGCGTGAAGATCAAGAACGAGCTCTACCTCGCGAACCTTCAGATCGAGACGATGGAAGAGACGATCGTTCGCTCCGGCTGCCCAGGCCTCTCCCTTTAGAATCTGATTTTACTTCTCCGAAATTCTAATGTTACACTTTACCCGCACACAGTAATCAGGGTTCGGGAGACGAGCTTTGGAAAAAGCTTTCATTTTCATAATGCTGCTCGCGGGCAGCGCCGTCGTTATTGCTCAGGACGAAGACCTCTCCGCCCTCGAGACCGCGATCGACGAAGACCGGCTCGAGACGACGAAGGTCGCGCCGAAGGCGCCGGCCGACGCCGCCCCCGCGGTCGCGGACCCCACCGGCGACGAGGGCCGGCCGCGGCGCTGGACCCGCCGGGACAACATCGACGCCGCCGACCCTGAGGCGCAGGGCCGGGTCCTCGACCTCCGCTCGGTCCTCGAGGAAGGCTTCCGCCGGAACCCGTTCGAACGGATCCGGGGCCAGCAGCGCGAACAGATCGAGCTCCTGAAGACCGACGTCTGGCAACGCTTCTGGCTGCCGAAGGTCTCCCTCGAGCTCGACACGAGCAACCACCGAATCGACCGGTTCCACGAGTCGACGCAGTCCTCGCCGGGGATGGGCGCGCAGCGGGCGCCGACCGGGAGCCTAGGCCTCGTCATCGACCAGTACACGTTGTTCAATTGGGGCCGCGACTACCTCCGGTACCAGAACGAGCGGCAGACGCTGAACCGCGCGAACCAGCAGCTCACCGAGGCCCGCCGGCGGTTGAAGTTCAGCCTCATCAACCAATACTTCAACATGATCCGGACGAAGGAGATCAAGCGCATCCGCCAGGAGCAGCTGCGCCAGACGTCCTTCATCCACCGGCTAGCCCGGGAGAAGCTCCAGCTCCGGAAGATCTGGGCGCAGGAGTACTACCAGACGCGCTCCGAGTTCCTCCGCGCCCAGACCGAGTACCAGGAGGCGCTCTACGACGTGGGCCTTCAGGAAGAAGAGATGGCCAACCTCCTCGGCGACGAGTGGCGCGGGTCCTACCGGACGACCGAGCAGCTGAAGTACGTCGCAGTCGCCGCCTCCCTCGACGAGGCCCTGAAGCTCGCCGAAGAACAGTCCGTCGAGTACCGGGACGCGAAGCTCGCCTACGACAACGCGAGCCGGACCTACGAGCGGACGTTTAAGGAGAACCTTCCGCTGCCGGAGTTCACCTTCAACCTCGGGAGCTACCGCACGGGCTTCGACCCCGACGGCACGACCTGGCAGTACCAGTCGACGCCGGGGAATAGAAACATCGAGCTCGTGGCAGCGATCGACATGCGTTGGACCCTCCTCGGCGAGGGCGGCTTCTTCAACTCCCGGGTGAACCAGCAGGCCTACCTCAACAAGCGCATCGCCGAGATCAACTTCTTCAACGTCAAGCGCCTCCTCGAGGTGAAGATCCGGACGATCTACAAGACGCTCCGGTTCCTCGAGCAGAAGGTCGAGATCGCCCGGTTCCAGCACAAGAACGCCCAAAGCAACTACGACTCGGTCCTCGATAACTACATCGCGGGCCGGGCGACCTACGCGGACATCAAGCTCGCCGTCGACAACCTTGTGATCTCCCACGTGAACTCCGAGAACGTCAAATACGAGCACCTCCAGAAGAAGCTCGAGCTCGCCGACTACATGGGCCTCGAGGACTTCCAGGGAGAAAACTTCGAGCAGCTGGCCCAGAGGTAACGCCATGATCTATCTCATCCTCCTCCTGCCCCTTGCCGCCCACGCCGACTTCTTCGACCTCTCCGAGGACGAGCTGAACCCGGATTCGGAGGAGGTGCTGATCAAGAAACCGGAGAAGTACCTCAGGCACG
>JBILTI010000037.1:0-8728 GCA_044371595.1 Bacteriovoracaceae bacterium | reverse complement strand
ACAGCAGTTCCTGACGTTGTTGAGGGGTTAAAAATCCTGGCATGAAGACATAGTATGTGATTCCAGGCGGGCCGTGAAGGCCCTACCTGAAAATTAAACTGAGATGGGTTTAGAGAGACTGTGGGAGGGAAATTAGTTCGAAGAACCGTTGTCGTTTGTGACCCGAGCACAAGCGTAGCCGATGACCTGGAGCCGGAAGCTAACGACCGACTGAACCTGGTCCCGGACGTTACAGTTAGCTTCTGCTTCTTCGACGGTCGGGAAGACGGTGAAGATGTCCGATTTAACGTACAGGCGCGGAGACGTCGGGGCCGTCTGGCACGGCCCGGTGAAGACGATTTCAATGTTCTCGCCGTATCCGATCACGCGAACGTCGGCGCAACCACTGGCGATCGTCGTGAGGCCGGCGGCGATCACATCTTCAGCGCCGTAACCAGCTCCGCCGTCGTCGGCGAAAGCAGCTGTAGCAGAGAGAGCAACGAGAGCAGCGAATACGAAAGTTTTCATGTTATCCTCCTCTGGATTTTTTGTTTCGAACCCTTCGGTTCCGTTTGTTTTTTGAGGAGAGATTAATCTAACTCGATGCAGCTATTGAGTTATAATTCTTGTGCAAGTTAACGAAGAGCGATTAGTTGCTTCCGTCTTGAAGCGCTTAAAGAGCGCGGGATCGGAGCAAGACCTGACGACGCGGTCGACGAAGCGCGCGCCGGCGACTTCGGTGCCGTAGGCGGCGTTGTGAGCGAGCGCGGCAAAAGTGACGAGGGCAGCAAAGAACAGGGTTTTCATATATCCTCCTCAGGATCGAGCGGTATTGCCCGGGTTCGTGAGAAGAATTACAGAGTCAGCGACGAAGTCACGAATTATAATTTTTAGATATGTATATTGCGACGAGGTTCTCGACGGGGGCAGATCTAGTTCTGGATCTGCGCCTTCGTGAGCCGCTCGAGCTGGAAGCGGCTGTCGGTCTTGAACCAGTCGTTGCCCGCGCCGCGGCCCACCGCCCGGAGGAGATCCGTGGCGATCTTTCCGTCGCGGAGGATCGCCTCGTCGACGTGCACGACCTTCACCTCGCCGGTGATGAGGGAGCCGGCGCCCGGGGTCTTTCCGTAGCAGAGCATGTCGCGGAACTCGCACTCGAACTGCACCGGCGACTCCTTCATCCGCTTCGCCTTCACGACGGTTCCGTCGAGCGGCGTGAGGCCCGCGAACGCGAACTCGTCGTCGCCGTAGGGGAGCTCGGTCGAGGCGAGGTTCACCTTCGGGTAGTTGTCCTCGGTGCAGAAGTTCACCACGAATTCCCGCTCGCGGAGGATGTTCTTCACGGTATCCTTGAAGGTGGCGTCGACGGTGCGGATCATCGGACAGAAGGCGACGATCATCGGGCTGGCCGAGACGGCGGTGAAGAAGGAAAACGGCGCCAGGTTACTCGACCCGTCGATGTTCTTCGTCGACACGACCGCGATGGGTCTCGGGATTATGGCACCGATGAGGAACTTGTAGTTGTCTGCGAAGGCGCCGGTGGTGGTGAAGGTTTTCATGCCGCTATCCTAGCACCGTCGGAGGGAAAAGGAAAAGGCCTTTCCACGGTCGCGGAAAGGCCCTGGCGGGTAACGAGTCGGCGCTAGAAATCGAACGAGAACTTGGCCGAGAGGCGACGCGTTTCGTGCGTCCGCGTGTGTTCGACACCGAGCTTCAGGAACAGGAGCTAGAGGTTCGCCCCAAGCGCCAGGTATTTGCCGGAGAGGGACACGTCTTCCTTGGTGGAGGCGGTATAGCCAAAGATCTGGCCCGTCGCACGGAGGTCGCCGTCGATCGTCGAGGTTCCGACCTTGGCGTACGGGGTGAAGAAGAGAAACGACTTGCTCACGCCGACCCAGTAGTTGGTGGTCGTCGTCGCGAGCTTGATGTCGGCGTCGATCGGGGTGGTTTGCTTGAAGGAGACGTCGGTGTTGGCGCGGCCCGCCCCGATCGCGACGTCCACGGGAAGGCCGAAGAAGCCGCCGAGGTTCCAGCCGAGGCCGATCGACCGGTTCTCGATCCAGACGTCGCTGAGCTCCTGCTCGGGAAGGAGGTTCAGCTCGGCGAAGAAGTCGAACGGCAGGTGCACGCGGGCGATCGCGCCGGCGTGGTAGAGATTCTTGAAGTCGGCCCCGTCGCCGCCGGAGGCCTCGACGACGTCGCTGAACTCCGGGGCCCCGGTGCGGCCCGCGACGACGCCGACCTCGACGCCCCAGAGGCCGTCGGTTTCCGGCGCGGCGACCACCGTGTGGGTGAAGTTTGCGCCGAACTCGCGGGTAATGTTTTCGACGTCGCTCTTCGAGAGGTTACTGAACTGGGGGCCATCGGCGAGGGCCGGGAGCGATCCCGTGAGCGCGAGGGCGAGGGCGAGGTTTTTCATGGGGCATCCTTGGGTAGGGGAATGCCCCATTGTCCCCGATCCCGGCCAGGTCGCCGAGGCGGGAAAAAGCTACCCGCCGACCGGCTCGCTCCAGCTCTTCCAGTACTCCGCGTTCTCGAACTTCTCGAACTCCGGCGTCCGGAGGAGACTGTTCCGGGCGTCGATCATCACCGCGAACTCGTCGGTGAAGTCGTTGTCGTTGGCCTTCTTGAAGGCCTTCGGGTGCGGCCCGTGGTGGACCCCCTGCGGGTGGAACGTCAGGGCCCCGGGCCCGATGTTATCCCGGGAGAAGAAGTTGCCCTGGTGGTAGAAGAGGATCTCGTCGTAGTCGATGTTCGAGTGGAAGAACGGAACCTTGAGCACGCCCTCGGCGGTGTGCTCGAGAGGCCGCGCGACGAACGAGCAGACGACGAAGTTCTGCGCGACGAACATCGTGTGGCCGCTCGGCGGGATGTGATAGCGGTGCGAATTGATCGGACAGTAGTCGTAGATCGACACCTTCCAGGCGTAGAGCGACCCCTTCCAGCCAACGCAGTCGAGCGGGTTGAACGGGTAGGTGATCCGGGTCCGCGCCCCCTGGTGCTTCACGTCCACGGGATACTCCGCGAGCTCATGCTCGGAGCCCACGGCCGCGGCGGGGACGAACTTCGCCGTCTGGTCGTAGAGCGCGTTGGGGCCAAGGATCCCGCGGGAGGGCTCTTCGAATTCGGAGTTCGATTCGACCTTAAGGAGCTTGAGCGGCTTCGCAACGAACGTCTTGTACGTGGTTCCGCGGGGGACGATCACGTAGTCGCCCTTGTGGAGCGGGATGTGCCCGTAGGTCGTCTCAATCCGGCCCTCGCCCTCGTGGACGAAGAAGAGTTCGTCGAAGTCGGCGTTCCGGAAGAACGTCGCCGGCGTGCGGGTGAGGGTTCCGAGGGAGACCTCGAGGTCCCTGTTGTAGAGGAGCTTCACGAACCGGTCCTGGAGGGCGCGCTCGCTGAAGAGCGGCGGAAGGTTCCGCGGCTTCAGGTCGCCTACGACGTGAGTCCAGCCGGTGGGCTTGTTCTGATGGTAGAGGTGCGAGACGCGGCCGAAGAAGCCCTTTCGTCCGTGCTCTTCTTCGAAAAGACCTTCGGGGATCTTGACGTGTGCCTGCTTGGTGTAGACGCCGCTCGCGAGGAAGTTTTCCATGTCTTATTCCTGTGGTTTCGGGTTGGGAGTCCCGATGATGTTGCGGAGTTTTCCGATGCGCTCGATCTCGAGCTCGAGCAGGTCGCCGGGTTTGATCCAGCGGTCGAGCTCGAGGCCGCAGCCGGTGCCGACAGTGCCGGAGCCGAGAAAATCCGTGGCGCGGATCCACTCCTCCATCGCGAGGTGCTCGAGCATCTCGCCCCAGGAGTAGCGGGCGTCTCCGGAGTGACCGCGGGACCACTCCTCGCCGTTTACGGCCGCGGTCATGAGGAGGTTCGGCTCCTCGTAGTTAAACTCGTCGAAGGTGACGATCACGGGGCCCATGACCGAGCACCAGTCCTTGCCCTTGGCGGGCCCGAGGCGGATCGACATTTCTTTGCGCTGGATGTCCCGGGCCGAGACGTCGTTTAGGACGGTGAACCCGAAGACGTGCTTCCGGAGGTCCTTCGCCTTGACGTCGCGGCCGTCGCGGCCGATCACGACGCCGAGCTCGAGCTCGTAGTCGAGCTGCTGCGAGTAGTAGGGCCAGGGGATCAGGGCGTCGGTGCCGATGAAGCCCGTGTTCCCCCCCTTGTAGTAGGCCGGGATCTCGTACCACGCCGGCGGCACCGGCTCGCCGCGCTTCTCGAAACCCTTCTTCACGTGTTTTTCGTGCGCAAAGAAGTCACGATACATGGCGATCTCGTCGAGGGGGGCGTCGAAGGTCACGTCCGGGGCGTCGTGGAGGTGAAAGCCGAGGTGGGTGACCCCCTGACGGAGGAGCTTCGCGTAGATGTCCAGAGTGTGCAGGAGCATCGTGATCGCCGCGTCCTGGTGGAGGCGCAGGAATTGCGCGAGCGACGGCGGTGCGAAGAGCCGGGCCCTGTTCTCCGGAGCGTAGAAGCCCTGGCGGCCGAACTCGAACTCCCAGAGGAGGTTCACGTCGACGATCGTCTTTTCGTCAGCGAAGACGCCGAGGCGTTTCAGGGGGCCGATCGGCGACGGCCGGCGGAAGGTACAGACTTTCATCGTTGGACTCCATAGGTTTTCTGGTAGCGTGGCAGGACGTCGGTCATCGCCTCGTAGAAGTGCGCCATCTCCTCCTTGGTGCCGAGGGAGATCCGGACGTGGTCGGGCATGAGGTTCGCCCGCAGAGGCCGGATGATCACGCCGTGGTTCAGGAGCTCGTTGTAGAGGAAGAGGCTCGCGGCTTCGGACCCGGTCTTGATCGTGATGAAGTTCGTGACCGACGGGATCGGGTGGAACCCGTGGTTCGTGAGGTAGGTGAAGAGCTCCCTGTAGCGCTCCTTGTTGTTCTCGAGCGTGCGCACGAGGTGCGGGTAGTCCTTGAGCGCCCCGTAGGCGCCCTTCTGGGCGATGAGGCCCGGCTCGAACGGAAGCTTCACCTTGTGGAGGTTTCCGATGATGTAGTCGTGGCCGAAGCCGTAGCCGCAGCGGACGCCGGAGATCCCGTAGGCCTTGGAGAAGGTCCGGAGCGTGATCACATTGTCGTAGCGGTAGGTCATCGAGTCGGGGTAGTCCCAGTGCGACTGGGCGAACTCGAAGTAGGCCTCGTCGAGGATGACGATTGTGTGCGCCGGGACGTGGGACATGACGAAGTCGAACTCCTCGCGGGTGATGTAGGTGCCGGTCGGGTTATCGGGGTTCGCGACGTAGACGATCTTCGTCTTGTCGGTGATCTTCCGCGCCATCGCCTCGACGTCGTACTTGTAGTCGGACCGCCGCGGGACCTGTATCAGCTTCGCGCCGACGGACTTCGCGAGGATCAGGAAGCCGATGAATGTGTGTTCCGAGGTCACGACCTCGTCGTCGGGCTGCAGGAAGGCGCGGACGATGTAGCCCATGATGCCCTCGGAGCCGTTTCCGAGGATGATGTTCTGAGGCCTCAGATCGTAGAGCTCGCAGAGGGCGTTCTTTAGCTGGTGCGCGAACATGTCCGGATAGCGGTGGACGTCCCAGAGGGCATTGGTCATTTCGCGGATCGCGAACGGCGAGGGGCCCAGGGGATTTTCGTTGCTCGCGAGCTTCGAGATCCGGGTCAGGTTCTTCTCCCGGGCGAGCTCCTCGATGGGTTTGCCGGCCTGGTAGACTTCGAGCTCTTCAATGTAGTCGGGGACGAGTTTCTTTTGCATGACCTAACGATATCAGAAGAACTATGGGAAGGTCAGCTGGCGAGCGGTGCAAAAATCAGACTTTTCTCAGGGACCAGGCCCACCAGATGAAGACGAACTGGAACGCTGTTCTGCTCCAGAGGAGGGCGGGGTCCCGGATCCCGAACATGGGGATGGCGAACCAGCTGACGTAGACGTGGACGGGGATCAGGAGGGTGAAGTAGAGGGCGGTGACGAGCGCGGTCATCTGCCGGGTCGATCTCACTGCGAGGCCCAGGGCCAGGGCGAGCTCGAAGATGCCGCTCCAGAAGATCAGTTCGAGCTTCGCCGGTACGAACGGGGGGAGGGCGTCGACGAAGGCGAACGGGTCGAGGAGGTGGACGGCGCCGGCGAGGACGAGGATCAGGCACAACAGGGCGAGGCTGGCCCCGGCGAGTCGATGGGCCATCAGTTTCCGCAGTTGATCGGGTCCGTCGCAGCGGCGTCCACGGTGCAGCGGCGCAGGTTAGCGTTCGTCTCCGACCGGAGCCGGATCATTCCGTCGTCGGTCACGTACTGGTAGTAGGTGATCATGCCGAAGTAGTAGAGTCCGTCGGCCATGTTCTCGACGACGACGCTCGTCTGGTCGGCGTCGATCAGGAGCCGGCCGTAGTTCGTAGAGTCGAAGTTGTTCGCCTGGGCGATCGCGTCACCCCAGTTGAAGTTTTGTCCCGACTGCTTCCGCCAGAAGAGTTCGTAGTGCGAGAAGATTCCCTGCGACGGCGGGTCCCAGGTGAAGGAGATCATGCTGTCTTCTGCGACGCCGGCGCCGAGGCCCAGGAACTGGTCGGAGGTCGGGGCGTCGGGCTTGGGACTGACGCACTTCCAGATGTTGTTCGGGAACTCGCGCTTCGAGAGGCCGTCGGCGTCCCACTTGTAGGGGTGGAGCGTGAAGCAGTAGGGGGTGGCCGCGATGTAGTTGACGTTCCGGACCACGACCTCGGTGTTCAGGAGAAAGTTATAGGGCGTGTGGTACAGCGGCGCCGAGTGCGTCGTCACCTCGACCGGCGCGTCTGAGCCGTCGGTGGTCCGGCGCGCCAGGAGGACTAGGCCGTCGAAGTAGCCAGCCGTGAAGTTCGGCGGATCGTAGCGGAGGTAGAGGTTCCCCAGCTGGTCGAGGTTGGCGGCGAGGCGGATATCCCGGAGGCCGTTGAACGTCGGCGTGTTCGGGTCGGTGACGACCACGCGCACGGGGGTGACGATCCGTTCGGTCGGTCCGCACCCCGTGTTCGCGCAGAGGACGAGGGCGATCTCGTAGGCCTCGTAAGGAGCGAGGCCCGTGATCGGCGTGCTTACGGCGTCGAAGTCGACGCGCTTGCAGAAGACCGTCTCGGTCGGCGGCGAGAGGACCGGCGAGAGACAGAGATCGGGGAAGCTCCCGGCCGCGACGCCGGCGTTCTCCTTGGAGTAGTAGATCCGGTAGTGGTCGAAGACGCCCTTGGCCTGGGTCCAGCTCGCGATCACGGCGTTGAGCCCCTGCTGCCCGGCCGCGAGCGCCACGCCGAACGAGTCGACCTGGAAGTCGATGTCGCTCAGTTCCCCGGAGAGCGTCGCGATCGAGATGTAGTTCGTGTTGAGTTCGCTTCGGCGCCGCGGGTTGTACGCGTCGTCGACGGAGCCGTCGTGGATCGCGCGCATCCGGACGTAGAACTTTTTCTCCGACGGGAGGCCCCGGATGACGTATTCGTTCAGCGCGTTGTCGTGGTTCACGCCGTAGACCCAGCGGCCGTCGCCGGGGCCGAACGACGTTACGTCCATGTCCAGGGGGGTGAGACGCTCGGAGTCGACGACGACGATCTCGTAGGTCTTCGGGCTCCACGGCTGGACCGTGAGGCCCGAGGAGCGGGCCGGGGTCCAGCGGACCCGGATCGAGTCCTTGCCGTCCTGGCCCGGCATGTTCGACGCCGAGGAGATCCCGTTGAAGTCGGCGACCATGTTGTCGAACGTCGTCACCGTCCGGGTGATGTTCGTGTTGCTGGAGACGTTGGTCTCCTCGTCGCGGACCTCGACCTTCAAGATGTAGGTCGCGACTCGGTCGAGGCCCGTGATCGTGTGGCGGAGGAGGCCCCTGAAGTCCGTCTTCATAACTTCGCCGGGCACGGAGATCGGGAAGGCCGCGTTGCTGATCGTGATGTCGTAGGTGTATTTGCCCGAACCGCCGGACGCCGGATAAAAGAAGACCTCGATCCGCGAGTCGGAGATCGCCGACGCCATGAAGATCCCGCCGAAGTTAAGCGGCGCCTCGGGGGCATTGTTGACCTTCGAAAAGGCCTGCTTTGCATCTTCCACGGTCCCGACGCAGCCGCCGAGGATCAGGAGGGTTAGGATCAGGAACCCGAACTTTTTCATAGTCCGCCTATTATAGGTTAGATCGCCCTGGTCATAGGGTTTCAGGGGGATGGCTCCCCGGTTACCCGAGTCACCGCCAACAAAACAGCGGTCCGCGCGGTCAACTCTTCGGAATCTGAAAAACTTTATTAACTTTATTTTTCCGATCCCGATGAGACGTCTATACACGGAGGTTTTCATGAATTTCGGCGCGATATCCGCCATGGTGCTGGCGATCGGGGTCTTCCTCTACGGCCTCATCCTTTCCGGTGGCGATTCCCTCAAGATCTTCTACGACTTTCCGAGCGTGTTTATCGTCTTCGGCGGCGTGATCGCGGCCACGGCGATCTCGTTCCAGTACAAGCGCATGTTCTCGATGGTGAAGTTCGTCATCGGCCGGGTCGTCAAGGGAAAATTCGCCGATTTCCGGGGGCTCATCACGGAGATCATCCAGGCCGTCGACGGGTACCGGAAGGGCGAATCTCTAAAGTCCATCTCGGACAAGTCGACGGATCCGTTTTTCAAGGAAGCGCTCGAGCTCCTCGACGGCGGCGTCATGTCCGCGGACCAGGTCTTCGCGGTCCTCGAGGAGCGGAACGACAACCTCTTCCACCTCTACAGCGAGGACGCCGGCAAGCTCAAGATCGTCGGCAAGTATCCCCCGGCCTTCGGGATGATG
>JBILTI010000036.1:0-8847 GCA_044371595.1 Bacteriovoracaceae bacterium | reverse complement strand
GGGCCCCGGTCCTTACGGAACGGCCGGTTCATGAGGGAGCCGCCGCTCGCGAAGACCTCGTCCACGAAGGCGCAGAGCTTGTCGGCGTACTCGGGGGCGACCTCGTGGATGGTCCGGCCGAGGTGTTCGTTGGGGCCCGGGCCGTTGATCCGGGCCGCGACCTCGTTCACCCGGATGAAGCGATGGTCGCGGTCGACGAGCGCGAAGCCGATCGGCGACTTGTGCAGCGACTGGTCGAGGATCGCGAGCGCCTCCTCGGCGATCTTCTTGTGCTCGAGGTTGATCGAGAGCTCGACTGGGCCTCGGTGACGGTCGCGAGGAAGTAGCCAATGCTCGTGAGGAGCGCGGCGACGATCTGGATGAAGAAGACCTGCGCCTCGGCTGAGCCCTCCGGAAGAAACCCGCCCGAGCGAAGCGACGACCAGACGGCCGCGTAGCAGAGGAAGATCATGGCGACGCTGATCCCCCGGAAGCCGAACCGCAGGGCGCTCCACATGAGGAGCGGCAGCAGGAGGAGCTTCCGCCCCGGCGCGCCCGCCGCGGCGTAGTAGGCGATGCCGGTCATGGAGAGCGTGAGCAGGGCGAGTTCCCACCCGTACCAGCGGCGGGCGTGCCGCGCGTAGAAGCTAAGTACGAGGGGGGTGAAGACCAGGATCCCGAGGGAGTTTCCGATGTAATAAGTGAACCACAGCTGAGGAACGTCACTTATCCGGAGGAAGCTTCCGGCGTAGAGGAAGATGATGGCGATGGCGCTCGAGACGAACGGGGCGAGGGCGACGGCGATCACCAGGAACCCGAGGACGTCCTTTGGGCTTTTCAGAACGAAGCGCTCGCGATCCAGCGCCCGGAACAGGATCGCGGCGAGCGAAACTTCGACCAGGGCGGCGAGGGAGAGGCCCAGGAGCGACAGGTGCGTGGTCCAGGTCTGAAGGCCCAGGAGGACGACGCCGAGGAGGATCGCCGCGATCACCTGCGGGAGCCCGTAGACGAGCACCATCGCCAGGGCGAAGCCGCTGGGGAACCAGAAGGACGAGATGTTCGACGTGTACCCGGAGAGGAAGAATCCCACGTTCCCGAGGAGGAAATAGCCGCCGGCGACGGCCACGGTCAGTGCCAGTCGTCGGGGCCAGGAAAGTTTGAAGCGCGCGTGATCCACGTACATGGAGCGGAGGAGTAGCACAGGTGGCCCCACGAGTGACGAGACTCAAGAATTCTTTTGGCCGGAGCAGTAAATATTACCCGCTAACAGACTTCCCGTAGGAGCTGCCCGAGCGCCTCGGCGGACATGGCTCCGGCCTGTCTTTTGATTTCCTTTCCATCTCTAAAGACCACGGTGCAGGGGATCCCGCGGATTCCCAACCGGGCGGCGAGGGCCGGTTCGGTTTCCGTGCTGACCTTAAGGAAAACCATCCCTGGATTGAGCACCGACGCCCGCTCGAACTCAGGCCCGTAGGACTTGCAGGGCCCGCACCAGCTGGCCCAGAAATCGACGACGACGGGCCGGTCGCTCGCGCGGAGGATCGCGGCGAAGCCCGTTTCGGAGGCGGCGCTGACGAGGCCGTGGAGATCAAGGGCCGTGCCGCACTTTCCGCAGACCGCGGCGGGGGCCCGTTCCGCCGAGATCCGGTTGACCGCGTTGCAGGCGGCGCAGGCCGCGTAGGTGTGAGACAAATTAGTCCTCCCGGTTCGTCAAAAGTCCTCAAATTATAGGCCGCGCGCCGGGCGCTGCCTAGCTCGTTTCCGTGGCCCTGACTTTGCTTCTCACCCCCCGGTCACTCACTAACTCAGGAGGTCTTATGTCACACCGAATCCTCGCGCCCGTCGTCATCGCGACGCTGGTGCTCACCGCCGCGTGCAGCTCCGACCACAAGGACAAGAAGAAGGCGTCGCGCGCCGACGCCCAGGCCTACACGATGCCCGTGAGCCAGAAGGGCATCGATACGGTCACGGCCAACTGGCCCGCGAAGTCGAAGGATGCGATCAAATCTCTCACCGGAAAATACGGGCTGCCGAGCGCGGTCACCGACGACATGGTGGTCTGGAACAGCTCCTCCCCGGTCAAGCGCTCGATCGTCTACCGCGAGGAGGTTTCGCACCAGTTCCCGATGGAACACAAGGACGTCCTCCAGCAGACCGTCGACTACCGGGTGCCGCACGACAAGGTCGCGGCCCTCTCGAAGTTCGACGGCTCGCTCATCGTCGACCGGACCAAGGGCGAGCTCTCGGCCCGGAACGAGCACGAGGAGCTGAACATCCTGTCGCTGAACCTCGCCGACAAGGTCGTCCGGGGTGAGATGACCGTCGAAGAGGCCCGGCGCCAGTACCTGACCGAGGCCCAGGCCTTCGAGGCCGGCACCACCGGTGCCATGCTCTCGGGGCTCAACTTCAAGTCGCAGGGAACGACCTCGGACCCGGACACGACGATGCAGTCGCAGCAGTTCGGAAGCGGGGCCGCGGACGGCTTGGAGTCGGACCTGGGCACCGGCATGGGCGTGGGTTCGGGCAGCGGTTCCGACGCGAGTGGCGACGGGACCGTGAAGCGGAGGAAGACCGAGACGGTCGAAGAAATCACCGAAGAGTAGCGTTAGATGCATTACCCCGGGTCGCGGCGTCGCGGCCCGGGTCCCCTAGAACCGGAGGTTGGTGAGCGGGCACTCGAAGGCCTCGAGCTTCCGGGCGAGGTCCGCCTCGAACTCTTCCCGCGGCACCTCGGAGATCCGGTGGAACGGCGATTTCCGGAGCTCCCGGACGAGGTCAAACGGGAGGTCCTGCGCGAGTGAATCGAGGCCCGCGGGGAGCGCCCCAACGAGGCCCCGGAACGCCCGGGCGTAGCCGGACGCGAGGTCCTGTCGCTTGAACCCCTCGAAGAGGCAGCTCACGATCTCCCCCTTCTCCGCGGTCGTAAGGTCCGGCGCGGACCCCAGCGTCTCCCCCCACGAATCCATGAAGGGCCCGACCGGGATCAGGAAGCGATACGAGCGGCGCAGGCACCGGGCCTGGCGCATCGACATGTGGCGGTGGTTTTCGACCGAAAGGAACGCCTTGTTCACCTGCCCCGCGTACGCGAGGACCGGCGAGTAGCTCTCGTGGCGCCGGTGGCCCAGCTTGTAGATCCGCTTCCGGAACGGATCGTCCTCGGGCATCTCCCACTGGTCGATGACCCGGTCGAGGTCGCCGAAGTTGTGTGCCATGAGCGCCGTCGAGCGGAGGAAGTTAACGACGTCGCGCTTCTCGCGCAGCTCGAGGAGGAGCCTCTCCTCCTTCGTGATCTCCGCCAGAATGACGTCGGCGACGGCGTCGGCGAGGCCGTCCTTTTTGTGCTTCCGGAGGGCGTTGTAGGCGCCGATCGCGACCGAGAGCCAGGTGCCCTCGTGCGTGCTCATGACCTGGCGGTTGGCCGGGTTGTAGGACTTCCGGTTCGTCACCTGCTCGTAGTTCCAGCTCCAGGAGTCGATCGTGAGCTGCCCCATCCGGTCGATGTGCCCGAGGATCTCCTTGTGCTTCCAGAGGCCCTCGCGAATCTGATTGTCGACGTTCGTCGGCACGAAGGTCCCGGCCGTCGCCCAGTGGGCCGCGAGGCAGACGTAGAAGTACTCGGTGAGGTTGATGTGCTTGAGCGCGTTCAGGTTCTTCTTATAGAACACGAGCTTCGCGAGGTACGCGCGGTCCTTCTCCTCGAGGTTCAGCTCGCCCTTGAACAGGAACGGGGCGGTGACCTCCACGTCGCGGAGGAGCAGGTTCGGGGCGATCCCCGTGAGTTCGAGGTTGGAGCGGAGGACTTTCTTCGCCATGGGCTACCCTTTCTTCGTGAACTCGGCTTCGATGGCGTCGTCCTTCCCGCCGAGGGAATTGTGCCGGTGCGCCGTCTGCGCCTCCTCGGCGGGACTTGCGAAGGGCCTGGGGCCGCCGTTTCGGTAGGTCCGGAAGACGAACGTGCCCCGACGCTTCCCAAGGCCCGCCTTCTCCATCGTCTCCCCGCCGAGGGCGACGACCCAGCTGATCGTAACGAGCACGGGGTTCGTATGAAAGTAGGCGACGGTGGCGAGGCTCGCCACCAGGATCCGCGGGCAGAAGAAGAAGCCGAGCCACCAGAAGAGGCCGCCGGTCGCGACCGACGAGAACAGCAGCGTGAGCCGCGGGAACAGGGTCACGAAGACGAGGAAGAAGAGGCCGTGCTTCTGGAAGAAGTCCACGCGGCCGAACTCGGTCTGGAGCGTGTCCATCATGACCGAAGTCGCGACCAGGAGGACGAAGAAGATCGCGCAGCCTTTAAAGAGGACGGTTTTCATGTTCGGTTCCTGAAGAGGGCGATCATCTGCCGCGCCTTCGCCAGGTCGTCCTCGGGGAGGTCCCGAAAGTCCCGGTCGTGGAAGGCGCCGATGAGGGCCCGCAGCATATTGAGGTTTACGAACCGAGGATGTTCGTTCATCACCCGCAGCGCCACCTCCTCCCAGCCGAGCGAGCGGAGGTCTCCGATGGTGTGGACTCCGAGCGGCGGAAGGAGAGCGCTCGAGACGGGGCCCAGGTTCCGGGCCTCCGTGATCGGGAGCGAATCCCGCGATTTCCCCTGTTTCATGGACCGGATTCTACTCCACTCCGCGTGAAATGAAAAAAGGTTACTGCCGCGAGCTACAGTTCAGGCGGGTGGGCCGTATGGTGATGTTTTTACAGCTTTTTTTCGCGATCCGCCCCGGCTTCCACTCCCCGGCTTCGACCTTCCGGGCGAGCTCCAGGAAGAGCGGCGTGAGGTCGCGCTGAATGGCCGACGAAACCACCGCCGGTTTATGCGGGTTCCCGTCGCCGTAGCCTCGAGCGCAGAGCTCGGTCCGGAACGCCGTCTCGGTCGAGATCCCCTCGTGGAGCATCCGGTAGAGGCCGGCGAGGTGCCCGGTCCGGTCTTCACCGGCGGTGCAGTGGATGAACACCCGCCCGCCGTTCCGGCGGACCTTGTGCATAAGGTTCAGGGCCTCGATGGTCTGCTCGCAGGCTTCCTCGTAGGACGGGAACTCCTTCCAGCGGAACGGGATATGATGGGGGGTGATCCCGAGGGCGCGGAGGTCGGCGACCTCGCGGTCGACCTCGTCGCGGACCTGGGTCTTAAAGATGACGACGTCGGTGACGCCGGCACCGCGGAGCTCGTCGACCTTGCTCCGGGGCTCTTTCCCCCGGAGGATCGCCCCGTCGCGGTCGACGGTGAAGCTGTTGGAAATGGTGAGGCCCTCGACGTTCGCGAGGGCCCCGGCACAAAGAAACATCGTGAGGAGGAGTGTTTTCATGTTCCCGGTTCTAGCACAGGGCGGAGCGGGTTTGTCAGACAGAATGCAGAACTTACCGATCTAATTATTCGAAGATCAGCCGGTCGCGCTTCCGCGCTAGCCGCGTAACCGTGTTGATGAGGCCCACATGGCTGTAGGTCTGCGGGAAGTTACCCCACTGGCCCCCGTCGTCGGAGCTCAGGTCCTCGGAGAGGAGCCCCACGTGGTTGGCGTGCTGGATGATCGTCTTCAGGATCCCCTCGGCTTCGTCGAGAAAGCCGAGGCAGATCAGGGACTCGATGTACCAGTAGGTACAGATGAGGAACGTCGCGTGCGTCTCGCCGAAGTCGTCGATCGCCCTGTACCGGTAGATCATCCCCTCGTCCGTCAGGAGCTCCTTCTGGAGCCGCTGGAAGTGCGTGTGCGTCCGGACGTCATCCGGGTGAAGGTAGTTCAGGATGATGAGGAGGAAGGCCGCGGCGTCGAACGTCTTCTGCGTCTGGTCCGACATGTAGCATTCGAACTCGGCGTTGTAGCAGCGCTCGATGTTGACCTCCGCGGCCTTCGTCACCCGGAGGGCGAGCTCCTCGAGCTCGGCGTCGTCGTAGTGGTGGGCTATCTTGACGCCCGCCTTCGCCCCGGCCCAGTGGAAGACGTAGGTTTCGAGGTGCTTCTCCTTCCGGCCACGGAACTCCCAGATCCCGGCGTCGGGCTCGTCCATCCGGACCTCAATCTCGTTTAACAGCGCCTTCACCGTGTCGAGGCTAAGCATCTGTTCGCGGTGGATGATCCGCTCGTCCATGTAGAGCGGCAGGAGACTAAGGATCACCTGGCCGAACGAGTCGTACTGCTTCTGGTAGTAAGCTGCGTTCCCGATCCGGACGGGCCGGTCGCCGTCGTACCCCGCGAGCGGCACCTCGCGTTCGGGGATCTCCGACTCGCCGTTGATCTTGTACACCGGCTGGAGGTGGCCAATGTCGTAGAGGATGTTGTTGATGAAGTGGAGGTAGCGCTCGGCCTCCTCGAAGTGGCCCAGGCTGTTCATCGCCCCGAGGCTGAAGTACGAGTCCCGGAGCCAGCAGTAGCGGTAGTCCCAGTTGCGGCCCGACCCGGGGTACTCCGGGAGCGACGTCGTCCCCGAGGCGATGATCGCCCCCGTGTCCTCAAACTGGTGGAGCTTGATCGTGATCGACGAGCGGATCATCTCCTTCTGGAAGATACCCGGGATGAACGTGTCCTTCACCCAGCCACGCCAGTAGCGCGTGGTCTTGTAGTAAAACTCCTCGTAGGTCTCCTTGAGCGGCGCTTCGAACGGATCGCCGCCGGAGAGCACGAGATAGAGGTCCTCGGTCAGGACGAAGATCCGCTCTTCGACAATGTAGGTCTTCGCCGCGTTCGTCGTGAGCCGAACCGGGCAGTGGAGGCCCTTGTAGTTGATGTGGTTCGAGCCGATCGAGACCTCCGGCCTGCGCTCGCCGTAGTCCCCGCGGGGCGCGCAGACGATCCGCAGGCGCGGCTGGCCCCGGATCCGCTTGATCTTCCGGAAGAACTGGAGCGGCTTGTGGTAGCGGTCGTGGATCTGGAAACGCGGGGCGAAGTCGATCACCTCGAAGTCGCCGTCGTCGCAGTAGAACGTCGTGACGATCGCCGCCGTGTTCTCAACGTAGCGCTGGCGCGTGTGGAACCGCGCCTCCGGGACGACCCGGAACGAGCCCCCCTTCTCCCTGTCGAGGAGCGACCCGAAGACAAAGCTCGAGTCGAAGTAGGGCCAGCACATCCACGCCAGCTCGCTCTGGTCATCGACATACGCCAGGTAGTGACAGTTTCCGGTGATGGCCAGGTTGTAGCGATGTGCCTTCTTCATGGTCGGATTTTAGATTAAGATCCGGCGAGATTCAATCACGGAGGAAGTGATGCCACGATGCCTTCTCGTAAGTAATCGCTTGCCGGTCGCGTTCGATCCGAGGCAAAACGGCTTCACGCCGAGCGCCGGAGGCCTCGCGTCGGCGATCCGAGGCCTCGACGCGACGAAGATCGGCTTCGACTTCGAATGGCTCGGCATCCTGACGGACGACGTCGCGCCGGCGCTGGTCGCGGAGCTCCGGGCGACGCCGCCGGGGAACCTCCCGTGTCATCCGATCGTCGTGCCGGCCTCGCTCTACAACGACTACTACAACCTCTATTGTAACAACGTCCTCTGGCCCCTCTTCCACTACGAGCGGAACATGGTCCGGCACAACCAGGACGGCTGGCGCGCCTACGGCGCCGTGAACGAGCTCGTCGCCGAGGCGGTGGCGCGGGAGGCGAGGCCCGGCGACGTCGTCTGGGTCCACGACTTCCAGCTCCTCCTCGTCCCGGGCTTCGTGAAGAAACTAACGCCCGACCTCAAGGTCGGATTCTTCCTCCACATTCCGTTCCCGAGCTCGGAGATCTTCCGCGAGCTCCCGCAGCGGAAGGAGATCCTCGCGTCGCTCCTCCGCTGCGACCAGATCGGCTTCCACGACCTCTCCTACCTGAACCACTTCCGGAGCTCGCTCCAGCGGGTCCTCGGCGAGCTCCCGGCCGAGGAGAGCAACTGGGGCGTCTATCCGATCTCGATCGACGTCGAGCACTTTACCGCGCTCGCGGGCCGCGCAGAGACGCAGCGGTACATCGAGAAGTACCGGAAGAACAAGAAACAGATGAAGTGGATCCTCGGCGTCGACCGGCTCGACTACATCAAGGGGCTCCTCCTGAAGCTCAGCGCCTACAAGGCGTTCCTGAAGGCCTACCCCGAGGAGCACGAGAAGGTGCAGCTAGTCCAGGTCGTCATCCCGTCGCGGATCGACGTCCCTGAGTACAAGGGCCTCAAGGGGAAGATCGAGCAGCTCGTCTCGAGCATCAACGGCGAGTTCGGATCGCCGGCGTGGATGCCGGTCCAGTACATCTTCCACTCGGTCGCCGAGCCCGAGCTCTCGGCGCTCTACCAGCTGAGCGAGGTGCTACACGTCGGCTCGCGCCGGGACGGGATGAACCTCGTCTCCCTCGAGTACGTCGTCTCCCAGCAGGACGCCGCCCCAGGGGTCGTACTCCTCTCGGAGTTCGCCGGCGCGCACTCCACCCTTTCCTACGCGATGTCGATCAATCCGTGGAACATCCACGACACGGCGGCGCGGATGCGCGAGGCGCTCCACCACCCAGAGGTGAAGCGCCGGGGCGAGATGGCGGCGATGCGGGAGTTCCTTCGCGGCTACACCTCCTCGAACTGGGCGCGGACGATCCTCCGGGAGCTCGCGCTGGCGCCCCGGGAGCGGCGACGCGTCCAGGCCCTGCCGTCGGACGGGCGCTTCCCGTGGATGGAGAAGCTCCGGAACAAGCGCGTCCTTTTCTTCTGCGACCTTGACGGGACCCTCGCGCCGATCTCGCAGTTCCCGAAGGACGTGCGCCTCCAGGCCCGGACCGTCGAGCTCCTCCAGTTGATCTCGAATCGCGAGGACTGCGAGTTCGTAATCGTGAGCGGCCGGGACAAGGAGTTCCTCGAGGAGCAGTTCATCGACAACGACATCGAGTTTCCGCTCGCGGCCTGCCATGGCGCCTACTCCTACTCGCCCGC
>JBILTI010000035.1:0-8850 GCA_044371595.1 Bacteriovoracaceae bacterium | reverse complement strand
CGCTGGTCGACGGAGGTGAAGTACCGGCCGGAATGGGCGTAGTAGTTGAACATGAGCCGCGTGCCGGTGCCGTCGAAGGATTTTTGAACGTTGACTTCGGTCTCCCCGTTGACCCCGATCCAGGCGCGGGCGTTGGCGATCGGGCCGCGGATCCCGACGATGACGAGACCCTGGTCCACCCGCGGCTGGAAGATGAACCGGGTCTTCTTCCAGAGGGAAACTTCCTTCTGCTGGAACGCGCCCGGGAGGCCCTTGCTGGCGGTGGTTTTCTTGTTGCTGCTCCTAAACCGGCCCTCCATTTCGTCGATCGTATCGATCTCGTTCGAGGCGCGGAAGTTCTGGTACCAGTTCTTCGGCGCGTCCTTCAGCGGCTGCTCCCCCCGCTGGCGCAGGTAGCGCATGTAGCGCTCCTTGAAGTACTCGAACTTCTCCTCCGGCGTCGGGACGAAGTGGGGCGATCCGGCGAGCGTCGAGTCGAGGCCGTACTGGTCCGCGAACTGCTGGTTCTCGTTCCAGATGCGGAGCTGGTTCCGCGACTGGATGACTTCGCGGCTGTTATCCGATGCGACGTACTGCTGGTAGAACGAAAGTTCGTTGTCGACGGGCTTCACGATGACGTCGTCGTCGGGAACGTAGCTCGCGGGTTTGCGGTCCGCCGCGATCCGGGCCTTCACCGTCGGGGTAACTTGCCCCTGCGCGGCGCTTACGGCGACGACCAGGCCAGCGGCGAGAAACTGTCTAAGTATTAGATGGCCCCGTGTTTTAGTCCAAAGTTTAAACAACATCTTCATCCCCTAAAAAGACCTAACCAACTGAAATTCCATATCCAAAGTCGGTCAGATCCCTGTTTCCTTTTCTCAATAGAGCAAGGGCAATGCCAAGAGGCTGTAAGATATTCAAAGATCCCCTCTCCCGTCTAAACTCGTGTTATAAGCACCGGACCAACCCCGCAGGAGGTCCGAGCATGAAGGGAATGATTTTAGCAGCGGCGATGACGTTTTCCGGCACGGTGCTGGCGTACACGTGCGAAGTCGAAATGGTCGACCTGAGAACGAACCGACTGATCACGCGGATCCGCGCCAACGACTACGGGGACAACTGCCGCGAAGGGATGAAGGCCTGCCGCCTCGAGATCCGGCAGCGGGGCCTTCACGGTCGGGCCGACTGCGTCCGCGTGGGCGACCGGTTCCCGGAACCGCACCCGCGGCCTCTCCCGGATCGCGACCCGCGTCCGCTCCCCGACTACGAACCGCACCCGCGGCCCCTGCCCGGCGGCGACGCCCGGAGGCCCATCAGCATCGGCGAAACGGTCATCCTCCAGAACCGCTACGTAACCATCGCCGGGGTGAGCTTCAACGGCCTCTTCGCGGTCCGCTCGACTGACGGCTGGAATACGATCAGCAGTAACATCCCGCGCGAGCAGCTCGCGGTCACCAACGGCTGCAACCTCGGCCTCTGCGCCAACGACTCGGTCATCGACGTCGGGTCGGCGCGATACGTGAAGATCGCAGGCCTCTCGTTCCACGACCGCTTCGTGACCCAGTCCACCGACGGCTGGAACACGCTCTCGGCCCACCTCGACCGACGCCAGCTCGCGGAAACTAAAGGTTGCATCTCGTCGCCGTACGCCCGGCTCTGTGTCGGGAACCAGGTGATCGACCAGTCGAACCGCTACATGACGATCGCCGGTATCCAGGTTGACGGCCGCGTCGTGCTCCGCTCGACCGACGGCTGGAACACCTTGTCGACGAACGTCGACCCGTCCCGCCTCGTCGTCACTCGCTAACGATCTCCGCCGCCGGACCTCGTCGGGGTCCGGCGGCGTTCCTCCCACTCGCCTCGCCGGACCTCGTACCGCACGCCGGCCTTATCCTCCACCGGAAAGAGCTCCTCGCGGTATTCGCCGACGAACCGCAGGTCGAGCTTCTCCATCACGCCGCGGGAGTCGAGGTTCTTCTTCATCTCACCGCGAAGACCGAATCGACACCGTAGACCCGGAACACGAGGTCGAGGAGCGCCCGGGAGACGAGGAAGGGGGCGTGGCTGGACAACGCCCCGATCGAAAGCTTTTTTGGTCATTTGAAGGACGAGGTGCACTACAGGGGCCGCAAAACGATCGATGAGTTGGATAAGAGCTTGAGGATCTACGTGGATCGTTATAACAACGAAAGACCCCAATGGGTTTACAAAAAAGAACCCCTGCCGAAGCAGGGGTTTTGTTGAACAGTCTCTTTTATTAACCAGTCCGAAATCTGGAGCTCACTTCACGGAGGACCCCTGTCGCGTCGTTACTGGATCTGGTTTTCGATGAGCTCGGCCATCAGGGCCTTCGCCTTCTCCTGCAGCTTCGGATCTTTCATCTGCATCTTCAGGAGCTTCATCATCTTATCCATTGAGTCCTCTTTCTTCTTCGGCTTCTCGATCTTCAGCTGGTCGATGACGCGCTTCAGCTGAACGCGCTTCGTGATCTCGCCGGAGAGGATGCTCTCCTTGATCTCGGCCTTGAACTCGTTCTTTGGAAGCTCGTCCCACTCGAGGAGGACATACTTCTCCGTGTTGTGCTTCTTCGCCGCTTCCTTCAGTTCCTTCGGGAGCTTCGCGATCATGAGGCAGCGGTGGACCTCGGACTTCGAGATGCCGAGGGCCGCGGTGATCTTCCGCTCGGAGGTTCCCGTGAGCTTCTGGTAGCCCATGATCGAGTCGGCCTGGTCGATGTAGTGCAGGTCCTCGCGGGCCTGGTTCTCGGAGAACTGGATTGCCATGAGCTCTTCCTTCGACTTGTTCTCGAGGATGAAGCACGGCGCTTCCTTCATGTCGATGAGGCCCATGGCGCGGAACCGGCGCTCGCCGCAGATGAGGATGAACTTGTTGCCTTCGCGGTGGAGCACGAGCGGCTGGATCAGGCCGTTAATCTTGATGTTCTCGGCGAGCTCGCGGAGCGACTCGTCGTTGAACTTCGTCCGGACCTGGTCGCGGACCTCGATCTGGCCGAGGGCGATGTTCGCGAGCTGGGCGCCCCGGAGGAGCTTCTGATCGTTTGCCCGGAGGATCTTCTCGTCGATCCCGGATGTGATGTCTGTGACTTTACGTTCCCGCTTCGAAACGCGGGGGGAAAAATCCTTGGCCATGGCCTCTCCTGTTTATGAAAAAATCCGTTTATTTAGTTAAGTCCGAGGGAATCCCAGAGGAGCTGGTAGTCCTGCTTGCCCTTCGAGTTGCTCGAGAACATGAAGACCGGCTTCCGGAGCGCGACCGACTCCTGCATGTCGACGAGATTCCGGATCGTCGGCGTGACGTTGAACGACTGCGAGAGCTCCTCGAGGCGCTGGCGCTCGATCTTCCGGCGCGGGTTGACCATCGACGGGATGATCGAGAACTCGAGCTTCGGGTTCTCCGTCTCCTTGATGATCTCGAACGTGTCCATGAGCTCCTCGAGGCCGTCGATCGAGTAGTCCTGGGCCTGCGTCGGGATGAGGATCAGGTCCGAGGCCACGAGCGACATGATGAGTTCGTCGCCGAGCATCGGCGGCGTATCGATGACGACGTAGTCGAACTGGTCCTCGACCTCCTTCAGCCGGAGCTTCAGGAGCCGTTCCTTTCGGCCCGCGTTCTTCCGGACCTCGCTCTCCGAGAGGATCAGAAGCTTGGCGAGGTTCGCCATGTGGCGGGAGCTGGCGATCAGCCGGACGTTCTTATAAAAGTCGTACTCTCCCTCGGCGGCGGAGATGATCTCGTCGATCTTTACATCGCCGATCAGCCACTCGGGGATGAGAGTCCGCTGGATGTTAACTCCCAAGGTCGAGCTAAGGTTTGCCTGAGAATCGAGGTCGATGGCGAGGACGCGGTGACCCTTATTGGCGAGGTGGCAGACTAGCTGATAGCACTGCATCGTTTTACCGACTCCACCTTTGTTATTACCAATCGTGATAATTTTCATAACCTATCTCCTAAAAAAGAGTCTCCAAAAAGAGTCCATGGTTAGTGGTCCTTCAAATGGTCCTATTAATAAAAGTCTAGGAAAGCAGTCACGCTTCGTCAAAGGTCCAACTTGACAAAATTATGAGTTTTTACGCTGTGCGGCCAAATAAAACTAGATTGGCCCGACGCATCACGACTAAACTTGCTCCTTTCCGGCGACAGGAGTAATGTGGGGGGCAAAATTTGTAGAGGCCCGTTTATGTTGGATATTTTTGACGTAAAAGAGAACAAAGACCACCTGCCGCAGATCCCGGAATCGGAGCTGTCGGACGACGCCGTCCTCGTCGAACTCGCCGCCGTGAGGAAGCGCCTCGGGTCGCGGGTCGTGGTCCTCGGCCACCATTACCAGCAGGACGACGTCATCGCCTTCTCCGACATCAACGGGGATTCCCTGGAGCTGGCGCGGAAGGCGGCGGAGATCAAGGACGCGGAGTTCGTCATGTTCTGCGGCGTCCACTTCATGGCCGAGACCGCCGACATGCTGACCGGCGCGGACCAGAAGGTCATCCTCCCCGACCTCCGGGCCGGCTGCTCGATGGCCGACATGGCGAACCGCCGGGAGATCGACGTCGCCTGGAGCTACCTGAAGTCCTGCACGACGGAGAAGATCGTTCCGATCACCTACATCAACTGCTCCGCGGCCCTCAAGAGCTTCGTCGGCGAAAACGACGGCTCGATCTGTACCTCCTCCAACGCCGAGAAGGTCATCACCTGGGGCCTAGCGCAGGGAGAAAAGCTCCTCTTCTTCCCGGACCAGCACCTGGGCCGGAACACCTGTCACAAGCTCGGGATCAAGCTCGAGGACATGGTGGTCTTCGATCCGCGGCAGCGCCACGGGGGCCTCTCCCCGGAGCAGATCCGGAACGCGAAGGTCATCCTCTGGTACGGCTTCTGCTCCGTGCACCAGGGCTTCAACGAGAACCACATCAAGGAATGGCGGCGCCGGGATCCGGAGCGGATCCTCATCGTCCATCCCGAGTGCAGCTTCGACGTCGTCCAGGGGGCGGACCTCGCGGGGTCGACGTCCTACATCATCAACCAGATCAAGGCGGCCACGCCGGGCACCAAGTTCGCCGTCGGCACGGAGATCAACCTCGTGAACCGGCTCGCCCGGCAGTACCCGCACCTTGATATTACGTCGCTCTCGCCGTATCAGTGTCTCTGTACGACGATGTACCGGATCCGGCCTCGCTGGCTCCTCGAGAGCTTCCGGGCGATCGAGCGCGGCGAACCGATCAACGTGATCACCGTCGACGACGAAACAAAGAGGTTCGCGCTCAAGGCCCTCGACCAGATGCTGGCCATTTCCTAGAGAGGTTTTATGATCTACGCCGACTACAACGGCTCCTGTCCGCTCCTACCGGGCGTCCGGGAGTACCTGAAGAAGCGCCTCGACGGCGATCTCTTCGCCAACCCAAACGCGATCCATTCGCTGAGCCAAAAGCTCGCGAAGGGCCTCGAAAAGTGCCGCGGCATCGTCGCCGCGGAAATCGGCTGCTACCCGGACCAGGTCTTCTTCAACTCCGGCGCGTCCGAGGGGATCTCGCAGATCTTCCATTCGATCCTCGAGCAGGCGGGCCCCGCGAAGGACGTCATCATTACAAGCCCGATCGAGCACTCGGTTATCCCGAACGCGCTCGCCTTCTACGAGGCCCGCCGGGGCTTCAAGCTCCGGAAGGTCGAGATCGACGCCGCTGGCGCCGTGAGCTCCGAGAGCCTCGATAAGCTTCTCGCCGAGAACGCCGGAAAGGTCGCGCTTGTCACCGTCATGGCGGTCAACAACGAGACCGGCGTCTACCAGCCGTACAACGAGCTCGCGCGGATCTGCCGCGCCCACGGCGTCGAGTTCTTCTGCGATACGACCCAGCTCATCGGCAAGGGCGAGTTCCGCTTCGACGACTCAGGCCTCGACTACGCGGTCTGCTCGGGCCATAAGCTCGGCGCCCTCTCCGGGTCCGGGTTCCTCGTGGCCCGGGAACCGGCGAAGCTCCTGCCCCTGGTCTTCGGGAGCACGCAGGAGCGGGGCCTCCGCGGAGGCACCCAGCACTACGTCGGCATCGAGACCCTCGCCGTCGCCCTGACCGACTTCCGGGAGAACCGGCACAAGCTCGAGGCCCTCGCGGCGGCGAAGGCGACGTTCGAAGCGGCGATCACGCGGGACTTCCCCGAATGCGTGGTCATCGGCGCCGGCGCCCCCCGGCTCGCGGGGACAACTTTGATCGGATATCCCGGGATCCACGGGCAGGCGGTGCAGATCGAGCTCGAGTCGCAGGACATCTTTGTGACGACCTCGGCGGCGTGCCTCGATAACCAGCCCGAGACCTCGAAGGTGCTGAAGGCGATGGGGATTAACGACCGGCTCGGCCGCGGCGTCATCCGGATCAGCCTGAGCTACTCCCAGGGGGAGAACGAATATGCCGTCTTACGGAACGCGCTCTCGGGCGCCTATACTAAGCTAGGTAAGATCCAATCCTTCTGAAGCGAAGTAACCATGAAGCACCTCCTTTGCCTTCTCCTCGCCGTGGCCTGTTCCTTTAAAAAAAGTAACCAGACCCTGACGGGGCACGAGGAGCTCTATTCCGAACCGGACGCCGAGCTCCGGGATCTCGACCGGGATGAGCGGCGGATCGTCGTCGCCGCCACCAACGATCTCCACGGGCACTACGCGCCCCTCGTCGTCCCCTTCGACGACCGCGTGCGGGCCCGGCAATCCGTCGCGGTCGGCGGGAAAGACGTGATCGGAAGCTACTTCCGGATCCTCCGCGAGACCTACAAGAACGTGCTCCTCGTCGACGCCGGCGACGTCTTCAGCAGGGCCTCGGAGGCGGCCTCGGTCGCGGCCTTCTACGAGGCCAACCGCTACGACGCCCTCACGGTCGGCCTCCGGGATTTTAACCTCAAGGTCCCCGCCGAGGTCGGCAGCACCGGCGATCTCCTGCAGCGCTTCGCGCGCGAGTCCTCGGTGCCGCTCCTCCTCGGAAACCTCTACGAGCTGAAGACCGCCCGCGTGGTCGAGTGGGAGGGCACGAAGGCCCACCTCCTGAAGGAGATCGACGGCGTAAAGATCGGGATCGTCGGGATCATCCCGGACGACGTCGTGGGGCAGACGCCGGTGAACAACCGCGTCGGCATCTACGTCGAAAACATGCTCCAGTCGACGCTCCGGCACGCCCGGCTCCTCCGGTCCCTCGGCGCCGACCTCATCGTGGTCCTCACGCACCAGGGGATCGACTGCCACTCCCGCCTCTCGGAGGAGAGCAAGCTCCCGGCGGACAAGGTCAACTTCGACCCGGCCCTCGCCCGGGCGTGCGACCTCCGGTCCCCCCTAGGCGAATACCTGAACCGGCTTCCCCCGAACCTCGTCGACGTCGTCGTCGGCGGCCGGACCGAGCAGAAGATGGCGAACATCGTAAACGGCGTCCTGGTCCTCGGAGGCCTCCCCGACGGCCGGAGCTTCAACTACGCCGAGCTCGTCGTGAACGTGAAGACCCGGCGCCTCGTCCGCGAGAAGACGCGGGTTCACCAGCCGGTCTTCTTCTGTCACGAGTTCTTCAAGGAAACCGACGACTGCTACACCGGCGACGAGAGCGTAGATCACACGAAGCGGATCCCCGCGCGGTTCCTCGGACGGGAGATCGGCCCGCCGAAGGGACCTGCCGCCCTGGCGACGCCGGCGCCGAAGTTCGACGTCCAGCGGAGCATCGCGCTCCACGACGCCGACCTCTCCTACGTCAACGACTCGAGCGGCGAAACCCAGCTCGTCGTGCTGAAGCTCGCGGGCCGGGAGCTCGTCTCGGTCCTCGAAGAAGACTACAATGCGGGGGTTAGCGACGCGTGGAAGCCATCGCCGTTTCTCCGGAAGGGATACGAGCTAGCGGTTTCGATCGCTGGCGAAGAGCTCCAGCTCGACCGCACCTACCGGATCCTCACGGACCTCGAATCGGCGCAGAAGCACCGGCGGCTCCTCGAGCGCGTGGCGGCGGTCGACGCCGAGGCCCTCGTGAACAGTTCCCTCACCACCGGGGAAGACGTGGTCGCCGCGGGGCTCGCGGCGCCGGCGCGCTAGCGGCAGTAGGCCTTCCGTCCCTCGCACTGGACGCTCGCCCCCGTCGCGCAGTACGCGAACGAGGAGTCCGTGCGGCAGTCGAACTCCGACGCCTTCCGCTGCCATCGGAGGCCCCGCCGGCAGGCCGGTTCGTTTTTCCCCCCGCAGCGGAGCGTTCCGCAGTACCTGGGTCCGATCGGGCAGCCGTTGGGGATTTCGTACCATCCGCCGTCGCAGTCTCCGCACGTGGACGGCGAAACCTCCACGCAGTCGTCATTGACGTCGTGGCAGAGAACGTCGTTCTTCACGAAGGGCGCGAGCTTCCGCGGAACCCCGGGCGCCGCTGGAGCCAGGAAGATCAGCGGCGGCGCCTTGAAGTCCGCCGAGGAGAGGCCCGGGGCCGGGAGCGGACGTTTGAAGGCGCCGGAGAACGAGGCCTCCCAGCGGACGCGCTCTCGCTCCCCACGGGTGAACTCGACCCCGGCCCCGCGCTCGGAGACGGTGAAGCGGAGGGAGCGCACGTCGTCGATCTTAAGCCCCGCGTCCGGCAGGACGTAGTCGTCGCAGTGGTCCGCGGCCGGGATCGTGCGGACCTTAACGACGCCGGCGTCCGCGCCGGGGACGCGGTAAAAGACGCAGTCCTTGAGGCGCGCGAGTTCCCGGTCGAGGTAGACCAGGGAGAACAACGTCTGCCAGGCGTCCCGGGGCTTCGTCACGGGCTCGTCGTTCCGGTAGAACTCGTGGCGGTCGGCGAACGCGATGACGTGCTCCCACGGCGCCGGCGCCGGGGCGCCGACGGCCACGCCGAGGAACGAAAAGAAAATGAA
>JBILTI010000033.1:0-8904 GCA_044371595.1 Bacteriovoracaceae bacterium | reverse complement strand
AGCCGGTTATCAACCCCGGCGAAGGCCGGGCCTCCGAAGCGGATGAAGTTTACGTCGATCCGCGTGCTGTCGAGGTGATCCATGAGCGAACGGATGAACGCCTCCGGATCGTGCTGAAGGAAGAGCGACGCGTAGACGAGGTTCAGCCCCATGATCCCGAGCGCGTCCTGCTGGAGCACGTTCTGCGGGTCGAGCATCCGGACATGGATCACGACGTCGTTGTAGTCCCCGCCGGGGACGTTCTGAAAGCGCATCCCGAGCCAGCCGTGGGCCTCGTTCGTGCGCTGGTAGTTGAGCGCGGCGACGGTGTCGGCGAAGACAAAAAAGGCGTGGTCGCGGCCCCGGGTATCGGAGAGCCGCTCCTGGAGGAGCAGGAACTCCTTTTCGAGCATCTTCAAGAGCCGCGACTGGGAGACGTAGCGCCCGTGCGGGTCTTTGCCGTAGATCGAGTCGGAAAAGGTCATGTCGTAGGCCGAGATGGTCTTGGCGATTGACCCCGACGAGCCACCGGCCTGGAAGAAATGCCGTGCCACTTCCTGGCCCGCGCCGATCTCCGCGAAAGTCCCATAGAACTTTTTCGCAAGGTTAATCTTGAGCGCTTTTTGCCTAAGAGAAAGTGTAGCTTCCATGAGGTAATCCTCGTCGTTAAGAACCTGATTTTCCTGGATTCACGAGGGAAATTGTACCATTGTTTCCGGCCCTTTGAAGAGAAAAAGCTAGCGAACCTTTTGTCACGCAGCGTAATATTAAAAAGAAATGTGTCGATAAGTTACAAAAGAGTCCCCTAATCGAGGAGACCCCCCATGGAGCTCATCATCGCCGGCATCCTCATCGCATCCGCCGCGGCCGCGAAAGCATCAACACCGATTCTCCGGCCCGTGCCTGTAACGAAAAAATAACTACTGCGCGAGGTATTTCGAAACGACCTCGTAGGTATCCCGCGACGGCTTCCCGTACATGATCCGGTTGAGCGCCGTCCGCATCTGATCCTTCCTCTCCTCGTCGAGCTTATTGATCAACGAGAAGGCACTCGCGGCCCGGCTCGCGACCTGCGGGTTGAAGCCGTCGATGTGGCGGATCCGCTCGGCCATGAACCGGTAACCCGCGCCGCTCGCGTCGTGGAACGCGTCGAGGTTGGACTTCGAGAACTGGATGTAGAGCGCCCGGAGGTAGTTCGGAACCTGCTTCAGGAAGAGCGGATCCTGCTCAAGCTTCGCGAGCCGCTCGATCGCCGTCGCCTTAGGGGAATACGCCGCGAGGGCACCGAACCACTTCAGCATCACCAGCGAATCGCCCTTCCATTTCTGATAGAACCGCTGAATCGCCTCGTGCTCGAACGGCGCGCCGGCGACGACGAACTGCTGGAGCCCATGGAGTTCCTCGGTCATGTTCCCGGCCGCGAAGTAGTGCGCCTCGAGGGCCCGTTGTCCCGCCGGCGTCTCCGACGCGACGAGATAGGTCAGGCAATGGTTCCGGATGGCGCGTTCGCCGAAGGCCATGGGCGTTAGCTCGAAGCTCCCCCGCTGCGCCAGGCGCTCGTGGGTCGCGAGGAACCAGCTCTGGAAGTTTAGTCCCAGCTTCTTCCGGAGGTTCCGGTGGACGCGGTGGATGGCGTCGAAGTCCGGCAGCGGAAGCTCCTGCGAGAGGCCGTTTTCGGTCGGAAGGTCGAGGAGGTAGGATTTGAACGACAGGTCGATCCCGTCGTCGTTCAGGAGAGCTTCGAAGGCCCGGGCGAACTCCGCTGAGAGGTCGGCGTTCAGGACGCCGGTCGCCTTGTACTCTTCGAAGTCCTTCCGGAAAACGTGGTCGTAGATCTTCTGCGTCGCCTCGTAGCGGCAGTAAGGATCGCTGTCAAAGCTCATGAGCGCGATGAGGTCCGCCACGGTATACGGATAGTCCACGTGGACCGGCGCCGAGAAGCCGCGGTTGAGCGAAGGGATCACGTCTCCGCTCACCGGGAACCGGAACGACTCGCGGAGCGCCCGGAGCTCGAGCTTCGTTTCCGTCACGGCCCCGGTCATCTTATCGACGAAGCCCACGACGAACGGAAGGTGCAGGACGTTCCCCTCGGGGACCGGGTGCGCCGTTGGCGCCGGCGGATACTTCTGCTCGATCGTGAGTTCGAGTTCGGCGCCCGTGCAGGTGCTCCGGACCGCGAGCGTCGGGGTCCCAGGCCGCGAGTACCAGTTCTTGAACTGGGACAGGTCTCGACCGGAGGCGAGCTCCATCGCGCGGACGAAGTCCTCGGTAGTAACGGCCTGGCCGTCGAAGAGCTCGAAGTACTTGTCCATGCCCTTCCGGAAGGCGTCTTTCCCAAGGAGCGTGTAGATCATGCGGATCACCTCTGAGCCCTTCTCGTAGACGGTCCGGGTGTAGAAGTTGTTGATCTCGATGTAGCTTCCGGGCCGGATCGGGTGCGCGAGGGGCCCCGCGTCCTCGGCGAACTGGGAGTCCTTCAGGAGCCGCACGTCCTCGAGGCGCTTCACCGCCCGCGAGAGCATATCACAGGAGAATTCCTGGTCCCGGAACACCGTGAGGCCCTCCTTTAGGGTGAGCTGGAACCAGTCGCGGCAGGTGACGCGGTTTCCGGTCCAGTTGTGGAAGTACTCGTGGCCGATGACACCCTGGATGTTCTGGAAATCGGCGTCGGTCGCGCTGGTTTCGTCGGCCAGTGTGTACGTCGAGTTGAAGATGTTAAGGCCCTTGTTCTCCATCGCCCCCATGTTGAACGAGTCGACGGCGACGATCATATAGACGTCGAGATCATACTCGAGGCCGAAAGTTTCCTCGTCCCAGCGCATGCTCTCCTTCAGCGACGCCATCGCGTGGCGGGTCTTCCGCAGGTTTCCGCGGTCGACGTAGATCTCGAGGTCGACGTTCCGGCCCGAGCGCGTAACGAAGGCGTCGCGGGCGACGTCGAAGTCGCCGGCCACCATCGCGAAGAGGTAGCTCGGCTTCCGGAAGGGATCCTTCCACTCCACCCAGTGGCGGCCGCCGGGCAGGTCGCCGGCGCCGGTGCGGTTCCCGTTCGAGAGCAGGAACGGATACTTCGCCTTGTCGGCGATCATCCGCGTCGTGTACGTCGCCATGACGTCGGGCCGGTCGATGAAGTACGTGATCCGCCGGAACCCCTCGGGCTCGCACTGCGTGCAGAGCTGGGGCCCGGACTGGTAGAAGCCCTCGAGCGCGGTGTTGTTCGCCGGATCGATCTTGTTCTGGATCGCGAGCGTGAACAGGTCTTCGGTGACGCCGAGGAGGACGAGCTTGTCGTTCGACACCTGGAAGCGCTCGTGCGCGACCGGCGCGCCGTTCATCGCGAGCGACCGGAGCTCCATGCCTTCGCCGTTGAGCTCGAGGTTAAGCTTCTGGCCCGCGAGCTCGGGCCTCTTTACGACGGCGAGCTCAGCGGTAACAAGCGTCTCGGTTTCGCCGATGTCGACGGTCAGGTGGATCGCGTCGATGAGGAAGTCCGAGGGCCGGTAGTCCTTAAGGAAAATGGTCTTAGGCTGTTGCAGTTGCATGGAGCTCCTCCAGGGTGACCTCGTAGCCGGTGTGGGCGCGGACGTTCAGGACGCCAGTATCGAAGATGAGATACTGGCCCTTGATGCCCGTGAGCGTGCCGGTGATTTCCGAGACCTTATCTAAGTTGTAGGACGTGATCTTTTCGGGGTACTTCGCGACCGGGTACCGGAGGCAGACCGGGGCCTCCTCGAGGAGGTTGAACTCGAAGCACTGGAGGTCCTCGGCGAGCTCCCGGAGGAGGCGGTTCTTCCAGTTGACGAGGTCGATCGGCGGGGCGTCGCCTTTCAGCATCTTGCGCCAGTCGGTCTTGTCCGCGATGTGCTTCTTGAAGAGCACCTCGATCTGACCCGAGAGGTGGCGGTTCTCGACCTCGAGCACCGCCAGCGCTTCCGTGGCCCCCTGGTCGATCCAGCGGTGCGGGATGTTCGACTTTCGGGTGATGCCGACCTTGAGGCCCGAGGAGTTCGCGAGGTAAACGACGTGGGGCCTGAAGCAGTTCGCCTTCCCCCACTCGGGTTCCCGGCACGTCCCCTGCGCGAAGTGGCAGGTCTCGGGTTTCATGATGCAGAGGTCGCAGCTCGCGAGCTTCATCGTGCACGGGTAGCAGTGGCCCTCCGCGTACGACTTCTTAATCACCTTGCTACAGTTGCTACAGATTATCTTTCCCGAGTGAGTGAGTTTAAGTTCCTTGCCGACGAGGGAAGCGAGGTCAAAACGCACCGCCGCGTTCCCGTCGGACATTAAGACCAATCCATAGCTTACGGTTTCGCCGTACGCCGTTTCCATCTTCGTGAGTACTCCAGTCGCCTTTATCATAGGGGAAAAATTATCTAACATCGCGCCTCAGTCTGTCGTTAGAAAAAAGTTCCTAAATTGCGGTCGGGATTACTCCGACACTAGAATTACCGAACGAGTCGAAACAACTGAAACCAACAAGGACGGTATTATGAAAAAATGGCTTCTGTCATTAAAAGCAATGGTCCTCGCCCTCGCCATCGTGGTGGCGCCGGGCTGCGGCCAGCAGACCGGGGGCGTCCCGGAGATCAACGGCGTGAGGGGACCGATCTTCAACGTCGTCGATGGCCAGATCCTCATGACCTTCGAGCTCCTGAACATGCAGGTCGACGCGGGCTTCAAGGTTCCGATTCCGCGGACCAAGCGCTCGTCCTTCGAGTTCGCCCCGAACATGATAAATGGTGGGATGATCCTACAGGTTTATATGGACGTCGAGGACCTCCTGTCCATCGCGATCGGCGTCGGCGACGGCAACTACCTCCCGGACGGCCGTCCGCTTCCCGGCGTCCCCGGCGGTAAGCTCGAGAATTCGCTCCGGATCGATACCGAGTGGCACGACATTTCCTTCTACTACCACAAGGAACTCTTCGGCCTCTGGATCCCGGTGGGCTTCGAGACCGCGGGCATCTCTGGCTACTGGAACGTCAACATCAACCAGAAACGCGTGGGCTTCCTGGGCCTCGTCGGAAACGACCCGGTGAAGGACTACAAGGCCGGTGCGGTAATCCTCCTTAACTTAAAGCAGCTTAAGGATCCGCAGCTAAAGCGCCTGATCGAGCTCTCAAAGCAGAACCCGCACATGATCTTCTAGGCAAAAGATTTCAATAAGCTGGGGCCCCGGAAGGGGCCCTCTTTCTGTAAAATTTTCCGGTCCGTCGCATTTCTTCCCGTCCCCTCCCGTCGACCCGTATTATCCGAGTCATGAAACCCGTTGCCCTCCTTTATATAACCTCCCTGCTCCTGGCGTCCCTCGCTACGTCCTGTGGCAAGAAGGCGCAGGTCAAAGAGAGCGACCGCGCCGAAGGGACCGTCTCGCCGACGAACGCCGAGCTCAACTTCAACGCCCTGAGAGAGATCCGGCGCGCGGTGGACGGAAACGACCTCCCGGCGCTCCAGCGGGCGCTGACCGAGAACCCGGACGTGGACCTGAACCAGACGCTGACCGACAACGGTGAAACGCTCCTCATCCTCGCCGTCAAGAATGACTTCCGCTCAATCCGAAACCTCCTGGTCGAGCGCGGCGCCGCCGTCGAGCGCGCGAACGTCAACCGGGAGACGCCACTCCTCGCCGCGGTCGCCGGCAACCGAGGGAACTCAGTGCGGTTCCTACTCGAGCGGCGCGTGGACCTCGAGGAGCGGGACGCGAACGGCGACACGGCCCTGCACGTCGCCCTGAAGAAATCCAACGACGACCTCGCGTTGCTCCTGATCCGTGAGGGCGCGAACGTGCATTCCCTCGATCCGAAGGACCGGAACGGGCTGAAGCTCGCCGAGGAGTTCAACGCCCCCCAGTCCGCCGCGTTTATCAAAAGCATCCTCGAACTCGAAACCGGCGCGCCGGACATCGCGACGTTCCGGACCTTGCTCCTGAACGCCGACCACCGGCGGCTGACGAAGGTCCTGAGCCGATACCCGAAGATCGCGAAGGAGCGGGCCTACCAGGCGATCAATCCGCTCGCCCTGCTCGTGGGGGTCCCGCAGGAGACGCAGGCCCTCCGGAGCGCGGAGCTCCTCCTGAGCTACGAAGCGAACGTCAACGGCCCGGATGACGCGGCGGAGACGCCGCTAATCCGCGCGACGCTGTCGCGGAAGAAGGGCTTCGCGAACCTCTTCCTCTCGGCGAACGCTAATCCCCAGCTCCTCGACATGGACGGCAAGTCGGCGCTGATCCACGCGGTCGAGCAGAACAACCCGGAGCTCGTGGACCTCCTGGTCGCCTACTCGGCGGTCGAGAAATACACGTTCCGGCGGAACGGGAAAAAGGTCACCTACGACGCCTGCGACGTCGCCCGCGCCGTCAACGGGCGGCTTACGACGGAGGAAGAGAAGGCCTCGAATCGGGCGATCCGGGAGACCCTAGACTGCGGATTTCTGAACTGGCTTTTCTAGCTTAAAGACCGGGATCAGGAGCAGCATCCCCGGCACCGCCACCACGGTACAGAACACGAAGAAGAGATCCCACCCCATGCGCTCGGCCATCCACCCCGTGGGGCTCGAGAGGATCACGCGGGGGATCCCCATAAGCGCCGTGAGGAGCGCGTACTGCGTGGCCGTGAACTGCTTGTTCGTGAGCGAGGCCATGTAGGCGGAGTAGGCCGCGGTCCCCATCCCGCTCGCGAGGTTTTCGAAGGCGATCACCGCGGCGAGCGAGGCGAAGGTCACCGGCAGGTGGGCCAGGACCGAGAAGCCGAGCGTGGACACCGCCTGGAGGACGCCGAAGAGGATGAGCGAGAACTTGAGGTTCATCCGGAGCATTAGGGTCCCCCCGACGATGCCGCCGAGGATCGTGGCGATCATCCCGAAGGACTTCGCGACGGTGCCGATGTCGGTCTTCGAATAGCCGGTGGCGAGGATGAACGGCGTCGTCATGTTCGAGGCCATGCTGTCCCCGACCTTATAGAGCAGAATGAAGAGGAGCATGATCCAGGCGCCACGGCGGGAGAAGAAGTCCACAAGCGGGCCCACGATGGCGGTCCGGAGGTCCGCGGGGATCGAGATGTGCTTGCTCTCTGCCGGCGAGACGAGGGTGAAGAGCACCGTCGGCGCCATGAACGCCGCGAGCCAGAGGTAGACGTCCTTCCAGGGGACCTGATCCGCGATGATCAGGGCCAGGGCGCCGGAGACGAGCATCGCAAGCCGGTAGCCGGTGACGTAGAGCGAGGACCCGAGGCCCAGCTCTTCGTCGGGAAGGACCTCCCGCCTATAGGCGTCGATCACAACGTCCTGGGAGGCGGAGAAGAGCGCGATCAGGAAGGCCCAGCCGCAGGTGAGGTAGATGTCGCTTCGCGGGTTGGTAAATGAGAGGCCCAGGATCGCGACCACGAGGAGGACCTGGAAGAGCACCATCCAGCCCTTCCGGCGCGAGAGGAACGGAAGCGTGAACCGGTCCAGGAACGGCGCCCAGAGAAACTTCACCACGTAGGGCATGCCGATGAGCGACACCATGCCAATGGCGCCGAGGTCGACGCCCTCGTCGGTCATCCACGCCTGCAGCGTGGACCCGATCAGAAGAAGGGGCAACCCCGACGCGTACCCAAGGAGGACCATGGATAGCATGCGGAGGCCGAAGACCTTCTTCAGGGTGTCGATCATAGGTAGGTGGGCTCGTGGTAGTGGAACGCGTTCTTCCCGAGGATCGGATCGCGAGTTTTCTTTTTCAGGGCACCTTTTTTAAACTCGATATTTTTAATTGTCTCGCCGAGCGCGCGGGCGAGGCCCGGGGGAACCGCGTTCCCGATCTGGCGGAAGGCCGCGGTCTGGGAGCCGTGGAAGATGAAGTCGTTCGGGAAGCTCTGGCACGCGGCAGCCTCGCGCGGGGTAAGGTAGCGATTTTCGACCGGATGATAGTAGGTCGTCCGGGCCGTCAGGATCGTCGGGCTTGGCTCGTTGAGAGGGAGCCGCTGGAGCTTGGTCTGCCGGAACCGGTTTTCCCGGAGCTTCTTCCAGTCCACGTTGAAGCGGAGCTTTTTCGGAAGGAAGGTCTTCTCGTCTTCCTCGTAGCGGATGCCCTTTCCGGCGGGAATAAACTTCAGCCGTTCACAGTCCTCGGTCTTCTTGATCGCCGCGAGCTTCACGTCGTGGTTATAGGCGCGACCGTCGCGGGCCTTGAGGTTCTTCAGCGCCTGGGCCACGGTCCGGACCTTCTTTCCGGCGCGGGCGCCGTGCGTGACCTCGGGGAATAGGCATTCGCCGCCCTTGACGCCCATGATGATCGTCCGGCGCCGCTTCTCCGGGACGCCGAACTCCTCGGCCGAGAGGATGCGGGCGTCCATGTTATAGCCGAGCTTCTCGAAGTGCTGGAAGATCTTCTTCAGGATCGCCTGGTTCTTCTTGGCCACTAGCCCCGTGACGTTCTCGAACAGGATGACCTTCGGCTGCGTGTGCCTAACGATCCGTACGAACTCGCGGAAGAGCTGGTTGCGCTCGTCATCGACGGCGCCCTTGCCCACGGTGGAAAAGCCCTGGCACGGGGGGCCGCCGACGACCATGTCGACGCGCTGGCCCCGGAGGAGTTCCGTGAGCTTCTTCTCGGAGAGCTTCTTGATGTCCCCGAGATAAACCGCCGCTTCGTGATGGTTGGCCGCGAAACTCGCGATGGCGTCCTTGTCGGCGTCGACGCCAAGGAGGCAGCGATGCCCCGCCATCTCGAGGCCGCAGGAGAGGCCGCCGCAGCCGCTGAAAAGATCGATAAACGTGAAAGATTTGGTATGTGTGTTCATATGCACAAAGTGTAATTTTTTTGGAGAACGTATGTCTATCAATTTCCTTAACAGTTGCTCGAGCTGGCTGCCAAAAGTTTGGGCCATAGAACACTCTTGAAAAACGTTTTTTCCCTCTGAAAACCGCATTATTTTCTGGTAAAATTGT
>JBILTI010000032.1:0-8926 GCA_044371595.1 Bacteriovoracaceae bacterium | reverse complement strand
GGGAGTAGCCCGGGCGAACTGGGGGTCTACGCCACCTATGAGCGGGTAAGAAGGATGATGAGCGTCGTGACCATGGCTTGCCATAACAATTACTCCGAGGAAAAAAACAGTGATAAATATCACCGATTATACATGATCCTCAGATTATCCCGCAACATGAACAGCGGTGGCGGTGACAATTATTAGCCCCCGACTATATGCGCAACCTTCTTGTCGAGCATCGCCAAGTGATCGATCGGAGTTACGTTGGACTCTCTGATCGTAGAGAGCTTGATGTCGTGGACCGAGCCGCCGACCCAGATCTCCGTCGCAGCCGGAAGGCCCTTCCGAATCGTCGCGATTACGTCGTTGATGTTCCGGTTCCGGGTGCCGTAGGCCGGGCTGACCGCCAGGAGCACGACGTCCGAGCCGGTCGCCTTCGCGGCGTCCGCGATCGACTCCTCCGGGAGGTTCTCCCCGAGGTAGACGAAGCTCACGTTGTGCTCGGCCAGGATGAGGCAGGCGAGCATGAGACCGATCGAGTGGTGCTCTCCTACGGGCGTCGCGAGGGTCACCTTAAGTTTCCCGTTCGCCTCGCTCCGGTAGTGCTGCGCGATCCGCCGGCCGATGAAGAACTTCGTGATCGCCGAGAGCGTGTGCTCCTGGGCTATGCTCATCCGGCCGTCGTGCACGTACTCGCCGACCTTCCGGAAGAGGGCAGCGACGACCTCGAGGGCGAAATCCTTGCAGGTCAGGTCCATCGACGCCTTGTTCAGTTCGTGCGTCAGGATGTCGAGCTTGTAGGCGTGGAGCGCCATGAAAAGGTTGTTGAGGTACGTGCGGGGCTCGACCAGGCTCTTCGCCGGCGTCGCCGCGGCGGAACCGCCGAAGGCCCGACCCTGCGACATCTTCTCGAGGAGCTTTTCGAGTTCGCCGTCGGAAAGGTTCGCGATGAGGGAGATCGAGTTCCCGAGGGAGGAAAGTTTTCCGAGCATCAGAAGGCGGTTAAGCTCGAGCTCCGAGTAGAGCCGCCGCCCGTTATCGGAGCGCGCCGGCTTGATGGCCCCGTAGCGCTTTTCCCATGCACGGATACAATGTGTCGAAAGCCCACACATCTGCGAAACGGTCTGAATGTTGTAGTACTTCATGGGACACCTCTCTTAGATATAGGTGTCTCACGTAAGGGGTCTCGATATAATGACCAGAATGAGTTTGTTGAATGTTTGTAGAAGGCAGTTAGACGTCGAAAAGAAACGGGGGCCGAAGAAAGCCCCTGTAACCAATTGATTACTCGTTAAATCCCCGTCCGCCGCGGTTGAAGCCACCTTCGCGGCTGCCGCCGAAGCGATTTCCGCCGGCCTGTCTCTCCGGTCTCGGGTTGGCCTCGGTAACGCGAAGGGCGCGGCCCCCGACGTCCTTGCCGTTGAGCTGTTCGATCGCCTGCGCGGCGAGGTCCTCGCTCGCCATCTCGACGAAGGCGAAGCCCTTGGAGCGGCCCGTTTCCATTTCCGTGACGACCTTCACCGACACCACGTCGCCCACCTTGCGAAACACCTGTTCAAGGTCCTCCGACTTGAGGGAGTAGGAGAGATTTCCAACATAGAGTCTTTTACCCATAACGACCGTCCTCCTTAAAGAACGCTGCAAAGAAAAATGGTTTTGCGGATCGAGAGATGTTTTCAGGGTGAAGAACGATGTGCAGAATTCCCAGACGAAGCCACTCACGAGTACCACGACGTATCAAGTATATCTTCTGGCGGGGCTGTTTTCTACTCGAAATCTTGTCGTCGAACCTCAATTGTGAGATGTAGCACGGCGAATTATTCCCTCCTTAAGGACTCAAAATGACACAGAAAACCATGCTCTTAGGCAAAGACGCACCTCTCGAAGAGACCATCGTCCGGTTGAAGCAAAAGCTCCTCGACTGGGGCTTCGACGTCGAAGAGGCGTCGTGGCTAAACCCCGTTCCAAACGTCTGGTCGGTGCACATCCGGGACCGCTACTGCCCGTACCTCTTCACCAACGGCAAGGGAGTGACCCGGGAGGCGGCCCTCGCGAGCGCGCTCGGGGAGTTCTTCGAGCGGCTCAACTGCAACTACTTCTTCGCCGACTTCTACCTCGGCGACCTCGTGGCCAACTCCGAGTTCGTGCACTATCCCCAGGAGAAGTGGTTCGCGTTCGACGGCGACGAGATGCCCGCAGGCCTCATGAACGACGCCCTCTGGGACTACTACGACCCCGAGCGGGAGCTCGTGCCCGCGCAGCTCGTCGACACCAACTCCGGCAACGCTGAGCGCGGCGTCTGTGCCCTCCCCTACACGCGGGTCGCGGATAACAAGACCTACTACATCCCCATGAACGTCGTCGGGAACCTCTACGTTTCGAACGGCATGTCCGCGGGGAACACGAAGACAGAGGCCCGGGTCCAGGCGCTCTCGGAGATCTTCGAACGGAGCATCAAGAACCGGATCCTCGCCGAGGGGATCGCGCTCCCGGACATCCCGCGGGAGGTCCTCGAGCGCTACCCGAAGGTCGTCGAGGCGATCGCCGAGCTCGAGGCCCACGGCTACCCGATCATCTGCAAGGACGCCTCGCTCGGCGGGAAGTTCCCGGTGATCAACGTGACGCTCCTGAACCCGAAGGAGGGCACGGCGTTCGCGTCGTTCGGCGCGCACCCGAAGTTCCAGGTCGCCCTCGAGCGGACGGTGACGGAGCTCCTCCAGGGCCGGCGCCTCGACCAGCTGAACGTCTTCTCCCCGCCGAGCTTCAGCCTCGAGGACGTCGCCGACACGCTGAACCTCGAGGCCCACTTCATCGACTCGAACGGCCTCATCCACTGGAACTTCTTCAAGGAGACGCCGGACTTCGCGTTCGCCGACTGGAGCTTCGGCGGCGGCACCACGCAGTCCGAGTACGACGCCCTCGTCGCCGTCTTCCACGAGCTCGGGAAGGACATCTACGTCATGGACTTCGAGCACCTCGGCGTCTACGGCTGCCGGATCCACGTGCCGGGCATGTCCGAGATCTACCGCCCCGAGGACCTCGCCTGGGATAACAACAACGCCGGCGCCCCGTACCGCGCGCGCGTCCTCGGCTGCCACGAGCTTCCGCCGGAGGAGCTCGTCGAGCTCCACGAGGACCTCGAGGCCGCGGGCTACGAGGACATGCTCCTCCTCTCCCACGCCATCGGCGTGATCCCCGACGCCGAGACCGTGTGGTCGAACCTCCGGGTCGGCGAGTTCAAGACGATGCTGGCGCTCGCGGCGAAGCACCACGAGCTCGCGAAGGCCGGCGTCGACTGGTGCCTCCACTTCGCTCCCCTCGACCCCGAGCGCCGGCCCCTCTACCTGTGCCTCCAGACGCTGCTCCAGATCGAGACCGACGACACGCTTAACACCAACGAGTACCTTCCGACGATCGAGCGGCTCTACGGCCGGGACCTCGTCGAGCGGGCGCAGAAGCTTATCGACGGGTTTGAGAAGTTCGATGGCCTCCACGCGTCGGACCTGACCCTCGCCGGCTTCGAGATGCACCAGAAGCTCCTCACGAGCTACGAGAAGCTCCAGCGCGCCAAGCGCCTCAGGTGGGACGGGGCGAAGCACTGATGGCCTTGGGCCTCTTCTTCTCGCCGGGATTTTCGCTGACGACGAACTCCGGGACCTGACGGTCCTCGACGGGGTTAACCACTACGCGATCGGCGTCGAAGAGCTCGAGGGCGAGCGCCGGGGCGTGGCGGTGATCCGGCTGGTGCGCAGTTCGGTGGCCCCGGAGGAAGCCGAGGTCCCGGTGACGATCATCGACGAATACCAGCGGCGGGGCTTCGGGTCACTCCTCCTCGGGCTCCTGATCCTCGCGGCCGCGGAGCGGGGCTTCGCCCGCCTCTCCCTTACCTTCCTTCCCACCAACGAGGGGATCCGCCGGCCCGTCGAGAAGTTCGGGCCCGCCCGGGCCGGGGCCCGGTCCAGAGACGCGGTCCAGCTCTTCCTCGAGCTCGGGGACCTCGACCTCGCCGGGATCAGAGCTCGACTGGCGCTGTACCTTCCAGAGATAGGTGACTTTCGCTTAGAAACTTAAAGTAGACCTGCTTCCGGAGCCGGAGGGTTTTCAGCACGGCGTAGAGGACCGCGGGCTCGCGCAGGAAGAGCTTTCCGAGGGCGCTGCGCTTCTCCCCCCACGATTTGTCGAGGGCGCCGCGGAGCTCGTCGATGTGCGCCCGGAACCGGGGCTCGGCGTCGCACGGAAGCCATTCGGTCTCGCAGCGCTCGCGCAGGTGCTCGGCGAGCTCGTCGAGCTTCGACTCGTCGAGGGCCTCGAGCTCGCGCTTCGCGAGCTGGATCCCGAGCTGGGTCACGACGTCGCCGAACGGCGCCTTCCGCTCGAGCGTCTTGTCGAAGCCCCGGACCTTCAGGAGGCGGCCCCGGCCCAGGAAGCGCCGGTCGACGTCCTCCCCGAGGGTTCCCTTCATTTCGCTCGACCAGACGAGCACGAGCGACGAACCGGAGTGGTAGGAGAAGTCCTGGTGGTTCCGATAGTTCGCGAGGACGCCGCGGGTTAGCGCGCCGGTGTAATCGACCCGGGTCTCGCGGCCGTTCTGCGAGAGCTCGACGGTGCCGCTGTCGCTCACGACGCCGATCACGAGCGGGATGCCGAACCAGAACAGCCGGTCGCGGCCTTCGAAGGTCAGTTTCTGCGCCCGCGTTCCGAGCCGCTCCTGGAGGAGCTTCACGTTCCCCTTGAGGGCCTCCGAGTAGAGCCGCTGGTGGGCGGCGTTTCGAAGCTCGAGGTCGAACTGGAGGGTCAAGCGGTTACCGCGGAATGCGGCGAGCGAGGCGGTGGCCAGGGTGACGCCGCCGGTGACCACCCGGCGGGCCAAGTCCTCCTCGGCGATCGTTAAGCGGACCGCGGACGACGAGAGCCGCCGCAGCTCGACGAGGAACTGGTTCTGGACGCCGACGGCCGCGCTCGCGACGTCGATGAGGCCCGCGGAGACGCTCACGTACGCCGTGATGCCGCCGTAGGTTTGGAACGTTCCGGTATCCTCGATCGCCCACGCCTCGAGGTCCCGGAGCGAGGCCGGGAGGGTTAGCGGGAGCGACCGGTCGGACTTCGTTTTTTTGTGTTGGATCAGGGTCTGAAGCGCACCCCGGTAAGCGACAAGCCCCGCGGTCAAGGCCCCGGAGGAGACCGCGGGGCCCGCGCCGATCTCGAGGCGCTCGCGCTTTACCTCAACCCAACCGAGCTGGGCCCGCGGGGGATAGAAGTCGAACCGGTCCAAGCGCACCGGGTGCCCGTAACCGAGGTCAACGAGGGAGAGGCCCACCTGGAGGCCCGGCTGGAACGTCACTCCGCGGGAGTTTCCGCCGAGCAAGCTGATCTCGCCCCTGGTGTTGACGGAGACCGGGAGCGTGGACGGATTCCCCGAGGACCGGAGGGTCTGGAGTACGCGAACGTCGGGGAGCTCCTGGGACCAGGCCCCGGTCGTGGTGAGTGCCGCGAGGATGAGGAAGAAGTATTTCATACACCAAATGGTACCGGGCCCGGGGCGGGCCCTGAAAAGAATGAGAAATTTCCGGAAAAAAGTATCTGTCTAAAAATTAGGGGGCCCGGAGGCCCCCGAAATCACAGAAGTTTCATAAGCTCCGCCCGGGAGAGCGGAACGTGGTGCGGGGAAGGGTCGACGACGATCGTCGTCTCGTTCGCCCCCCAGACGTAAGTTTCAAAGTCCTCGGTCAGGTCGAGGCCCGAGAAGAACTCGAGATTGTTCTTGAAGTGCTCCTGGGTGATCACCGTGTGCTTGTAGGTCTGGAAGTAGGCGCGGAGGAACGCCTTGAGGCCCCCGACCTCCTGGAGGCGGTAGTCGAGGTAGGCCATGAACTCGCGGCCCAGGGCGTAGGCGCGGGAGTCGGTGTTCCGCTGGTACGGGGACCCGAGGCCCAGGTCCGAGCCGGCGTAGTCCGGGAGGGGCTTCCGCTGGTAGCCATGGTCGCGCCAGCTCGCGATCGCCTCATCGATCCAGCCCGCGTTGCCGTTGGCCGGGAAGACGCCCTTGGCGAAGTACGAGTGGAGCATCTCGTGGTCGAGGGCCGCGAGCGAGGTCTGCGTCGCCCCCGCGTGCTCCATGCCGCCGGTGCCAGGGAGCGTTTCGTAGGCGACGAAGGCGTCGTGGCCCCAGGGGCCGTAGTCCGCCTCGAGCTCGGCGAAGAGCTTCTCGGCTTCGCGCCTGAACTTCTGGGGGCGCGACCACCAGGCGGTGTAGACGGTGACGGGGATGTCCCGGCCGTCGACGGAGCGGTAGTTAAAGTCGAGGCGCTTTTTCTGGCCCTTCGGCGTGGTGTGAAAGTAGTGGGCCGAGACGGTGTACCAGGCCGGGAAGGTTATCCGGAAGCTGTTCGGTGACGTCGGCGTCACGGCGCCGTTAGCGTAGATGTCCTGGCGCGCCTCCGCGACGCCGGCGAAGGTCACGTTCATCGTCACCGGATACTGGTCGAACTCGAAGTTCGACGGGACGTACTGCTCGAGGAACTTCCGGTACTTCAGGTCCCGGATCCAGAAGGCGCTCGAGACGCCGCGGGAGAGGCGCCGGTAGCGGACGTTCTCGGAGAATGTGTTCGTGAGCTCGAGGGTGTGGGTCCCCGGAGCGACGGGTGCCCCGACCTCCCGGAGGAGCTGACCGTTCGGAGCGGCGGCTTCGCGGATCGCGACCGGGCGGCCGTTAAGCCGCGCATTCCGCGGGGCGGGGATCAGGTCGAAGAGCGGGTGGCCCGCGGCCTTCGCCTCGAAGGTGATGCGGCTCGAGACCCGGGTCTCGCGTTTTTTCAGGTCGTAAGTCACGTCGTAGGTCGCGGCCTTGAAGTCGACGAAGACGGCGCGGCCCCGGGCCGTGTCGAAGTCCGGGGGGGCGAGGTGGAGGTTCGCGAAGGCCGGGACGGCCGCGAGGACCCCGAGGAAAAAAAGTTTCATTTTCTATCCCTTGTTTTATGTTCACAGGCGCGGGTGAGAAACCAACGGAAGACGGGCGCGCTCGCGGACGTGAACGAGCGCTCCGGGTGGTACTGGACCCCGAGCGCGGGCCGGTGCGTGTACTCGAGCGCCTCGGCGATCGCGCCGTCGTGGGAGGAGGCCGTGACCCGGGTGTTCGGGTAGGAGGATCGGTTGGCCTCGTAGTACGCCATGCGGATGCCCTGGTGGTGGAGCTTGAAGCCCGAGACCGCGTCGCCGACAAAGAGGTCGTCCATGAGCGTCCCCCGCGCGATCGAGATCCGGTCGAAGCGGGCGATCCGGTTCGGGATTCCGAGCTCGGTCCGGATGTCGAGGTAGAGCGGGATCCCCTCCCCGACCGACATCATCTGCATCCCACGGCAGATCCCGAGGAGCGGAAGGTCCCGGAAGGTTTCGTCCGTCGAGTAGGCCCGGATCAGCGCGTACTCGACTGGATCCCGGCGGTTCCCTTCGGCGGAGAACTTCACAAGGTGGAGGTTCGCCTCGGAGTAGCGGCGGAGCTCGTCGCTGACGGCCGGGAGGTAGTACTTCGGATGGATGTCGGCGCCCCCGGGCATCAGGATCCCATCCACCGCCGCCATCGCCCGGGGCAGGTCCGGCGCGGCCGCGAGATCCCGGAAGCGGACCTCGTAGCCGAGGGCCCAAGCCGCGGTCTGGACGCGGAAGCGGTAGAGGAAGCCGCAGTCGGTGGAGCAGCCGATCGTAAGGACCTCGTCCTTCGGGAGTTCGCAGGCGAGGGCAGGGACGGCGGTGAGGAGCGCGAGGAGCACGGAGAAGTAGAATGGTTTTTTCATACCTCCAGTTTACTTAACTCGCCCGACCCCTCCAGTAAGGGCAATTTATTCTCGCCGGAGAAATCGATGCAAGTCATCGCCAGCGCGTCGACGGTTTTCCTCGGAGATCCCCGGCCCCGCGGCTCAGCTTCCGCCGGAACCTGCCGAAAAGTCGAAGATGAAAGACCAAGTCCGCGAGTTTTCACTGAGATTGAAGGACATCGCCCGGGACCTCGCGTTCCTCGGCAGCCCTCGCTATCCCCTCGACGAGCTCCGGCTCCTCTTCCCCCAGCACCGGGACTTCGTCGCGCACCTCGAGGACGTGAGCGTCCCGTTCGCCGTCGACGCGGGCGATAAAGAGCGGGCGATGGACCGGTTCCTCCGGGAGCTCGCGGACGCCGACGTGACGGCGCCGCTGAAGCAAGTCTTCGCCCGGCGGATCGAGGACTACCGGGTCATCCTCACGATGCTCGGAAGCTTCGGAACCCGCCGCTTCTATGAGCAGTGCCGGGGCCTCTACGGCTCCTCCCGGACCTCGACCCGGGACGACGCCCTCCTCTCCTTCATCGAGGAGATTCCGAAGTTCTGCCGGCCGGACCGGAGCGAGCACCGGCTCCGCGGGGAGGCCGCCCTCGCCTACCTCCGGGACCGGCTCCGGGAGACCTTCGACGAGAGGGAGTTCGAGGTGCGGCCCTCGAGCTCGCTCCTCTCGGATTCCTCCGCGGGCCGCCGGGTTCTAAAGCTCAATCCGCACAAGGATTACACCACGGGCCAGCTCGACGTCTTCCTCGTCCACGAGGGCTGGGTCCACCTCGGAACCTCGATCAACGGCGCCCACCAAGAGGCGAACCCGTGGCTCGGAACCTGGGCCCCGCGCACGACGCTCCTACAGGAGGGGCTCGCGGTGACGACGGAACTCGTGACCGGCGTCATGACGCTCGAACGCTGGAACCGGATCGTCCTGCGGCACCTCGCGGCCTCGATGGCCGAGCGCGGGTCATCGGTGACCGAGGTCTACGAATACCTGCGCCACCACGACGTCGAGGAGCTCGACGCGTTCAAGCTGTCGCTGCGGGTCTTCCGCGGCGTCCCCCTTGAGGGCGGCATGGCCTTCACGAAGGAGCTCCTCTACCTCCACGGAATGATCGAACTGCTCTCGCACCTGCGGTTCTACA
>JBILTI010000031.1:0-8949 GCA_044371595.1 Bacteriovoracaceae bacterium | reverse complement strand
GACTTCGCCGTCGCGAACCTGAACGACGAGTTCGAGGCGGGGATTCCGGTGAAGATCGGCTACGTGCACCCGGCGGGCCTCCACTTCGAGAGCGACCAGCGGCTCGAGAAGGGCGCCCGGATCAAGCTCAACCTAGCGCCGGTGTTCCGGAAACTCGTTCCCTCGCGGGACGCGGTCGTCGCGGGCGTGTCGGAGACCAACGTCTTCTACCAGTTCACCTTCGGCGTCGACGCCGAGTTCCTCTTCGTCGACGAGTTCCTTCCGCCCGAGGGAATGAGCGAGGGAGACGCGAAAGAAAAGAGCACCGCGCGGATCCAGGAGATCGCCAGCCGCCGGAGCGAGCTCCGCCAGTGGCTCCGGACGCACGCCGGAACCTCCCTTGAGAAAAAGGCGAAGGTCCTCGTCGTCGACCGCGCCAATAACTTTTATCGCAATCAGCTGCGCTCCGACCGCTACCCGTACACGGTCCGGTGCCTGCCGTACTTCCGCTCGATCGACGGCGAACTCCGCCGGCACCAGCCGCACGTGATCGCGTTCGCGCTCGACGCCGACAACGTTCCCGAGGCGCAGAACCGGCCCCGCGAGCTCGCGGCCCTCGTCCAGGCGATCAAGTCCGGGGCCCTGACGGTGGCGCCGTTCATCGTCGTCTTCAACTGCAAGACCCCGTCGAAAGCGCTCCAGGGCGAACTCCAGTACGAGAAGGTCATGGCGATCGAAGGGGAGTTCTCCGTCGAGCTCCTGCTCCGCATGGCCGACGTCTTCGAGAAGAAGTTCCTCGGCGCGCTCCCCGTGGAGAAGACGCCGGAGACGCTCTACCTGGGAAAGAGTAACCCCGATTCCCTGGCCGAGGTAGTCGTCCCGATCACGATCCGGAAACTCTCCGAGTGCGACGCGATCTTCACCGCCGAAACGCCGCTCGCGGCCGGGACGAACCTGCGGCTCCGCGCCCCGGTCGGCCTCTCGCTCCACGTGCTCCCGCAGAAGGCGTCAGGCAAGACGCCCGAGTACCTCGGCATCATCCACGCCCTCGGGGAAGAGGAAAAGCAGGAGCTCCGGCGCTTCATCAACTCTGTTTTCTTCCGCCAGCACGACGCTCAACTTTCCGCAGAAACGGAGGAATTCAAGAAGCTCAACGAGACGAAGCTCCAGGAGCGCCTAGAGGAACTCCGGAAGACCCAGGAGCTCGCCGAGGCCCAGAAGGCCGCGGACGGAGACCCGGCGGGGGATCCCGAGAAGACCGGAAGCTAGCGCCGGCGGCTTGCCAAACGCGCCGTCCGTCGCTATGGTCTAGCCATGAGAATCATCAAGATCATCCTCGTGTTCGTCGCCATCTATTTCATCCGCCGCTTCATCCAGATGTATCGGATCATGAAGGCCATCCAGGAACAGCAAGCGGCCGAGGCCCGGGGCCGACAGGACCACGGGGACCCGCGGCGCGCGACCGCTTCCGGGACCCGCGGCGCCGACCCGGTCATCGACGCCGACTTCAAGGTCGTCGACTAGAGCCGGCGGATCCGCTTCTCGAGCTCGCGGAGCGAGCGGGCCGGGTCCTCCCGGAAGCTCGCGGCGACGAGGTCGTCCCAGAGCGCCCGGAGCTCGGCGTCCGGCGAGGCCGCGAGGGCCTCCCGCGACGCCGCGAGGCTCACCGGAGAAACCACGAGGCCGCGTTTTTCGATCTTCTTGTAGAGGAGTCGCCACAGGTCGAGGTGCGGGGACCGCTCCTCGCGGCGCCGGCGCCGCGAAAGGAACCACGTGTAGGCCAGCATGAAGGTCACCATCACCAGCGGGATGAGCGAGAAGAGCCACTGCCGCTTGAACTTCAGCCGCTCGAGCCAGGTCTCCTGCGCGTGGTAGTCCATCTCCTCGAGCCACTGGTAGAAGAGGAAATCCCACTGGCCGAACCACTGCCGGAGCTCGTTCACGAACGACGGGATCCGGAACCAGGGGTTTTTGCGGAACGTACCACCCTGGACCCGCTCCATGAAGGCGTCGCCGCCCAGCTGGACCCGCTCCGGGGCGATCCAGCCCGTCGGATCCAGCCGGACCCAGCGGCCCTCGGCGAAGGCCTCGACCCAGACGTGCGCGTCGTTCTGCGAAACGAGATAGAAGTTCGCAAACTTATTGTAGTTCCCCCCCATGAAGCCCGACACGAGCCGAGCCGGGATCCCCTTAAGCCGGAGGACGATCGCCGTGAGCGAGGCGTAGTGGGAGCAGAGGCCCACGCGGCGCTCGAGGAACGCCCGGAGCGTCTCGCTCCTTCCGGGAGCGAGCGAGTAGACGAACTTTTCCCGGACGAAGTGGTCGCGGAGGGACTTCGTAACCGCCGCGAGCGTTGCGCCGGGGAAGACAGCCCGGAGCTCGTCCTTTTCCTTCCGGGACAGGGGAACCTTGAGGTAGTTTGGCCCCGCCGCGGTTTCGAGGATCACGTCGCCGGGCCGGGAATAGACCTCGTAGCGCTGGACCGTTTCCCAGCGGCGTTGGGCCAGCGTCTTGAGCTTTCCGTTGATCCCGAGGACGTCGCGGCCCTGGACGATGATCCGCGGAACGTCGAGGGTGAAGAAGTACTCGGCGCGCGTGAAGAGCCGGAACGACTGCGTGACCTCCGAGGCCGACGGGACGGCCCCGAGGAGCGGCGTCGCGGGCCCCTTGTCCTGGACCATCTCCTTCCAGTTCCAGCCGTCGGTGTACGAGAGCGTGTTCCCGCGCCAGTAGAGCTCGCTCTGGTACAAGGCCCGCGACGTCACGACGTGGAAGACCGGACTCTGGTTCGCCTCGAGCGCCTCGATCTGCGAGATGTTCACGTCCGGCGTGTAGCCGATCTCGCCGGGGGCGCTCGTGTTCTGCTGGAACGGGATCGGGCTCAGGAGCCGGGGCACGAGGAAGAAGAGGAAGACCGTGAAGGGGAGCACCCAGAGGAGCGCCAGGCCCAGGTCCTTCAACCGCCAGCGCTGGCCCAGGAAGCCGTAGAACCCCCGGATCAGGACGAGGAAGCTCGCAGAAAAGAAAAAGACGTAGCCGAGGGTCCGCTCGAAAAGCGAGCCCGCGGAGATGAGGAGCAGGAGGCCGAAGAAGATCATGTAGCGGTCCCGGACCGTCTCCTTCTCGAGGATCTTCAGGACGATGACGCTCGTGAGGAAGTTGAGACCCACCTCTGGGTCGATGATCTTCCCGTACTTCAGCCAGTAGGACCCGAAGACGCCGAGGGCGAGCGCGTTTCGGACGAGACGGTTGGTCCGGACGCCGCCCAGGACCAGGGCCGCGCCGAGGGCCGCGAAGAGGAGCGTCGGAACCGTCAGCACCTCCCGCAGGAGAAAGCAGAAGGCCAGGAGGACGAGGATATCGCGCCAGTCCTTCTTCAGCACACGGCGAGCTCCCGGAGGCAGTCGGCCAGGTGCCGCCCGCTCAGCCCGGGCCCGATCCGCCGCCGCGGAGTCTCGAGGCCGAAGGCCACCTCGGCGCGGGCGCAGTGAACCATCTGGGTCGCGATCTTGGCGAGGAGCTGCTCCTTCTCGGGCCCGAACTCCCGGACCTGGAACCGGACGAGACCCCGTTGAAGTTCCTCGCCGTCCTTAACGACGAGCTCTCCGGAGCGCGCGTAGTGCTTCCAGCTGATCCGCCGCGCCTCCTCGCCCTGGTAGGGAGCGAGGTTCCGGACGTCGTGGGGACCGGTCCGGGGCCCGGCCTGGTCGCCTTCGAGGAGAGTCGTCTCCTTCTGGAGCGGGGGGACGTCGCGGAGGCGCCGGGGGTAGCCGTACGCCTCGGCGTCGATCTTAAAATAGATCCAGGCGCGGTAGAGGCCAAAGGGCATCTCAGAGCGGACGCAGAGCCGGGTGAACTTCCAGAGGCCCCGCCGGGGGAGCGTCACGTGCGCCGCCGTCCCGTTCGGGCCGCTCGCGAGGGGCCTAAGAAGCAGGGCCTCGGTCTCCGCCGTGTGGAGCGAGAGCTCCCAGCGGTGGGGTTCGTCGGGGGTCTTTTTCCAACCGAGGTGCACCGGCAGGTCGTCGCCGGCGTGGCCGTCCTCGAGGTGCACGCCGCCGATCTTAAGCGCATGCATGTGAAAGTGCGTCTGGATCAGCCACAAAAGGGTCAGGCCAAAGAGGAAGAGCGTGAAGATCAGGAGGAGATTATTGTAGTAGCCGACGGAGAGGAGGAACATGAGGAAGAGGAGCCCGTTCAGGTAGGCGCCCATCCGGGTCGGCATGATGTAGACCCGTTCCTTACGCATGAGCTGGCGCCGGACCCAGACCGGGAGCTTCATTTTTCCTTAACGAAGGGGACGCCCTCGACGAACTCCTTCGCCCGGAGGTTTTCGAGGTTCGTCGGAAGGGCAAGCTCGGAGAACATGCGGTGGCCCGCGACGAACGGAAACACCGCCTGCACGTCGTCGGGCATCACGAAGCTGCGCTTCTCGAGGTACGCCCAGGCCCGGGCGGCGAGGAGGAGGTCGAGGCCCGCGCGCGGGGAGAGGCCGAACACGCCGTCCTTCGCGCGCGTCGCCTGGAGGACGTCGGCGAGGTACTCGAGGAGCACCGGCGTCGCCGTGAGGCCGCGGATCTCCGCCTCGAACCCCGCGAGGTCCCCGGCGTCGAAGAACGGTTTAATCTCGTCGAGCTTCTCGAGCCGCGAACCGGAGCCGAGGAGTTCGACCTCCTCCTTCTTCGTCAGGGTTCCCATGGAGAATTTAAACAGGAAGCGATCGAGCTGGGATTCCGGCAGGGGATAGGTTCCGTACTGGCCCCGCGGGTTCTGGGTCGCGAAAAGGCAGAAGCGCTCCGGGAGGTCGTAGCGGACGCCGTCAACGGTGACGTGCTTTTCTTCCATAGCCTGGAGGAGCGCGCTCTGGGTCTTCGGGGTACCGCGGTTGAGCTCGTCGGCGAGGATGAGTTCTCCGAAGATGGGCCCGGGCCGGAAGACGAACTTCTCCGTTTCTTTCTGGAAGATCGAAACCCCGAGGATATCTGACGGCAGGAGGTCGCTCGTGAACTGGATCCGCCGGGAGTCGAGGCCCGTGCTCTTTGCGAAGAACTTCACGAGCGTAGTCTTTCCCATGCCCGGAACGTCTTCGATCAGGACGTTTCGGTTGAGCAACAGGGCCATGAGGCCCAGCCGGAGCTGTGTCCGGTTGCCGGGGATGAAGACTTCGCCTTGCGAGAGAAAAGAATCGAGGCTTTTCATTATGTTATCCATCGTAACATGCCCCGATTTTTTGTCATTCCAAATAAGTGAACTACAGGTATGAGGACGATCTTGAAAGATCTCCGCGGGCAAGCTCCGGAAACCTCGTTCCCGACAAAAACATTCTCATCGGACTCCGAGTATGGATTAAACTATCCAAAGTCACGAACACCGACTTTCGCCCGTAACAATGGAGGCCCGTTTGAGCGTTAGAAACATCGAAAACTTTAAGGAAGCCCTGCTTTGCCAATACCGTGATCTCATTCACGAGGCCATCCTGGAATCCGAAACCGATCACAAGACCCGAATCGACCTCGGGAAGCTAAACTCGAAGCTCCGGGTGATCTGCAAGGCGGCTCAGTACGACGGGCTCTCCGACGACGAAGTCTCGCGGCTGATTGACGAGGCCGTCTCGGTGGTGCCGGCGAAGGCCGCCTAGGGCCCGCTCCGGTACAATCATTTGATTCACCGGTCGCACCCGTGGTAAAGCCACGGGTGTTTTTTTCTTAACAGGAGCGCGCGCACATGGATCTGGATCAGGCAATCGAACTGCTGAAGAGAACGGTTAAAGAGAACGGCACGAACGACATGAAACACATCGATCTGGGGCTGGTCCCGGCCGTTGAGAAGGGAACCTATGAGAAGGCCCTCCGGGTGGTAAAGCTCGCGATCGCCGGAGGCAAGCTGACACAGGAAGAGTTCGCGGCGCGGGTTCACCTTAACTAAGACGCAGCGCAGCTCTGTGCACGATAATCTTTCTTACCGTGCATAGCATTAATGTTTAAAATCAAACATTTAATAAATGTTGCTCTGGTCTAAATAAGGTACTCCGACGCTATATAGCATGCAGTCCTTAATTGGCAGTTTTCTCCGGATTCATGTCGTATTCGGTTTGATATTCATTTACGCGGCCCAACCCTTATAAGTCCTCAATGATCCGGGTACTGACTCTTCTGATCTTTCCGCCGCCATCCGGGTTCAGCGGCTCATCGAGCTTCACACCAACGATCACCACGGTCAGTTCATGCCGGACCGGAACGACGACTTCGGGCTCGCGGCGCTGGCGGCGCTCGTGCGGCAGATCCGCGAAGAGGCCCCGGCCAGCGGCGCCGAAGTACCGGTCCTCTCCGGCGGCGACGTTAATACCGGGGCCCCCCGAAGCGAACGTCTTCCGCGCGAGGTCCGACATCGAGGCGATGAACCGCATCGGCCACGACGCGATGGCGGTGGGAAACCACGAGTTCGACTTTCCGGCGTCGGTCCTCGAGGAGCAGCGGCGCAGCGCCCGGTTTCCGTTCCTCGGGGCCAACGTCCGCCGGGCCGACGGATCCGCCGCGTTCACACCGCACATCACCCGGGAGGTTCGAGGGAAAATGCGTGGCGATCGTCGGCTTCACGACGACGGAGACGCCGAACATGTCGTCGCCGGCCAACCGCGAGGGATTGACATGGGTCGACCCGGACCAGAACCTCGTCGGAGAGCTCCGCCGCACACACGACATGGTCATCGGCCTCTCCCACCTAGGGTACCATCCTAACGAAGCACAGGACCTGCGGCACATCGACGACGAGGGCCTCGCCCGCCGGATCCTCGAGCTCGACCTGATCGTCGGCGCGCGCACGCACATCGAAATCCTCGAACCGGTACGGATCGGACAGACGGCGATCGTCCAGGCGCGCTCCGAGGGCCAGTTCGTGGGCCGCAATGGTCAAGAGGTCTGGCGGCACATGGAGCTCCTCCGCGAGGTCCAGCGGCGCTAGGGGAGGAGTCCGCTCCCCTCCCCCTACCCTACTTCAGTGTCCAGAGTCTGAGCGGGAGACTCAGAGATCGAGACTCAGCGACTCGTGGATCTGGCGCCGGCGCTTGTTGTAGGCCTTCGTCATGGCGATGTCCCGGTGGCCCACGAAGTCGGCCACTCGCTCGAGCGGATGGCCCTTGTCCAGGAGCATCCCGATCACCGTCGACCGGGCCGAGTGAATCGTGATGTTGCCGCGGACGCCGATCTTCCGGGCGTAGCGCTTGATGATGTAGTTCAGCGTCTTCGGGTCGAGGGGCCGGTTCACGTTGTTCTTCGTGGCGCGGAAGATGAAGTCCTCGGGTTCCATCGTATAACCGGCGGCGTGTGCCCAGCGGAGGTAGGCGCCCAGGGCCTCCTCTGCCTTCGGGTTAAGCGTAGTCGCCATCTCGCGGGCCCCCTTGGCCAGGTAGCGGATGACGGTGAAGCCGTTCTCTTCGCCGAGGTTCTTGAACCGGAGGTTCGACACCTCCCGGTGCCGCATCCCCGTCGTGAAGAAGAGCAGAAGGATCGCCTTGTGGAGGCGCCCCGCGGGCTTCACGTCGTCGATCGCCGCAAAGAGGTGCGCGACTTGCTCGTCGGAGAGGTCCTGCGTCTTCACCTCCTTCGGGATATTGAAGCGTTTCACTCTCCCGACGGGGTTCTTTTCCACGAGCTCCTGGTCCATCAGGTAGTCGTAGAACGACCAGAGCGTCGCGAGGATCCGGTTAACGCTTCGGAGGGCGTGGTCGGTGCGCAGGAGCTCGTCCTTGAACGCCACCACGTGCGCGTGCTCGACCCGGAGCTCGTGGAGGCCCCGGAAGCGCGCCTCGAGGAAGCGCAGGAACTTACGGAGGTCGCGGGTGTAGGCGTCGCGGGTGTGCGGCGAGGAGAAGTTGTGGATGAAGCCGAAGTAGATCTTGTTCCGGTCGAACGGGGCGCTCCGCGTGAGCTGAAAGTCGGCGAAGGCGCGGAGGTCGCTCAAAACACCACCGCCCGGTTCGCCTTCCAGTCGAGGCAGAAGGAGAGCACGGCCCACTCCTCCCGCGGAAGGAGCTTGTGCAGGGTCTTCGGAGAGTAGTTCAGGATCCGCAGGAGGAGGTGGACCTGGTCCACGGCCTTTCCGATCGCCTCGGACTCCCGGGGACTGAGGTTGAGCTTCTCCCCCTTCCGGACCCGGGCGCCGAACCCGCCGAGTGTCTGTTGGACGGTCACGAGGCCCTCCCTGAGAACCCGGAGCTGGGCGACGCTTCGGCGTTCGTGCTCGATGAAGCGCTCGATGATGAAGCGGATCTTGCGGCCCCGCCCCCGGACCTTCGGGTCCCGGACAACCATGCGGTCGAGGAACTCGAGGTACCGAGGCGCAAGGCAGAGTGTGAAATTCTTCGCCTTCTTTTCCTCCGGAACCGCGGGCCTTCCGGGTTTCTTCGTGCCGGCCACCCGTTCGCGGACCGTTCGCGGCGCCGGGGGATCGTCGCCGGCCGAGGATTGCGCAGGTCCGGGTGGGGCCGCGTCCGTGCGCGATTTGAGAAGGCGCTCGAGGACGCTCCTGCTGCTCTTTAAACTTTCACTCATGCTTCAAGGGTCGCATACTTTTTTGCCTTCGGAAATCACCGCGACGGGAAACCACGCGGGAGGGCGGCAAAAAGTGGGATTAAGCGCAGCTTAACACTTTCGAAAGTTTTTCTTCAGGGTCCGAAACTTCCGGAAAACCGCTCGTAGGTTTTACTTGAACAAGGCGCGGGACTTTTCCCGCCGGATCGCTCTCCGGTTGCGCCGATAACGGCGCCGTTAACCGCGGCCCCCTCAATCTTCGAGGAATGTGACGCACGGGTTCTTGTTTAGCGATGCGAACCCCTCGGCCCGCCCCCTTACGACTCCCTTAGTCCCCAAATTACCGCTCAGAATATTTTTTCCTTATACCGAACAATTCCGGGAGATCGGATAATGGGGTCACACATAGGAACGAATGGACGGACAGTATTTTGACATCGACCTG
>JBILTI010000030.1:0-8959 GCA_044371595.1 Bacteriovoracaceae bacterium | reverse complement strand
TGGTGGAAAACCTCTATTTCCGCGTCACGAGCCAGAAAAACCCCGAAGTCAAAACCAAGGATGACGCCGCAATGCTGCTTTATGCCAAGCAGTTCTAGGCAGGGTTTTCTCTAGCCTCCTCACGCCACTCCAAGTAGACTAATCCAACTAATTTTCTACCCTCAAATTGGAGTTGCCATGAGTCTCTTCGAGTCTCCATTTTTTCAGGATGCTTATTCGCAGTTAGAGTCGGCCGGCGCGACCATGAAGATGGATCCAAACGTGCTCGAGCGTTTGAAGTACCCAAAGCGGGCGCTTCAGGTCTCCGTTCCCGTTCGCCTCGACGACGGCACGGTTAAGGTCTTCGAAGGTTATCGCGTTCAGCACAACATGACCCTGGGCCCGGGGAAGGGCGGGATCCGCTTCCATCCGCACGTTTCGCTCTCCGAGACCGCGGCCCTCGCGATGCTCATGACCTTCAAGTGCGCCCTCGTAGGCCTCCCGCTGGGGGGCGCCAAGGGCGGCATCAAGGTCGACCCAAGCGACCTCTCGCGCGCCGAGCTCCAGGCCCTCACCCGTCGCTATACGACCGAGATCTCCATGATCATCGGTCCCGATAAGGACATCCCGGCCCCGGACATCGGAACCGATGGCCAGACGATGGCCTGGTTGATGGACACGTACTCCCAGCTCCACGGCTACGCCATCCCGGGCGTCGTCACCGGCAAGCCTATCGCCATCGGCGGCTCCCTGGGCCGCGCCGAGTCCACCGGCAAGGGCGTCGTCTTCTGCATCAACTTCGCCTACGAGAAGCTCAACAAGTCCGTCGGCCCGACGACGACCGTCGCGATCCACGGCTTCGGGAAGGTCGGGATGCCGGCCGCCCTCGACCTCCACGCCCAGGGCGCGAAGATCGTCGCGATCTCCGACGTCTCCGGTGCGATCTACAACAAGAGCGGCTTGAACATCCCCCAGTGCATCGAGTGGGTGAAGCAGCGCCGGAACCTCCGCGACATGGCGGGGGCCGAGCACATCTCGAACGAAGAGCTCCTCGAGCTCGACGTCGACATCCTGATCCCGGCCGCGATAGACGGCGTGGTCACGAAGGAGAACGCGCACCGGGTGAAGGCCCGCATGATCGCCGAGGGCGCGAACGGTCCGCTGACTCACGAAGCGGTGGACATCATCACCGACCGCGGCGGCCTCATCATCCCGGACATCCTCTGTAACGCCGGCGGCGTGATCGTGTCGTACTTCGAGTGGGTCCAGGGCCTCCAGATGTTCTTCTGGGACCTCGAGACCGTGAACAAGAAGCTCCACGACATCATGAAGCTCGCGTTCGACAAGGTCTGGAAGAACGCCGAAGTCTTCAAGGTCAACATGAAGCAGGCCGCGTTCATCACTTCGCTCCAGCGGATCGAAGGCGCGATGAGACTGCGCGGAATGTGGCCGGGTTAATCTTTTAAAGCTCCCCGCGAGCCTCTATCTAATTATTGGATAGAGGCCCTTTTTTCTTTCTACTTCCTACCTCCGGCGTTTTGCGCTAGTTTCGGCCCATCTATTCGGAGAAAATCTATGAAATATATCATCTGTGTGCTACTTCTCGCCTCGACGAGCGGCTTCGCCGTCGACATCTGTAAGTTCGAAGAAACCTGGCAGTTCCACGACGCCCTCGAGGCGAAGCGGATCGCGCCGGCGAAGGTTTCGGACGATCACAAGCGCTTCACCTCCGTGGAGAAGCAGCTCATCCACCGCGCCGTCACCCAGCAGAGCTGGCTCCGGAACATCGCCCTCGCCGAGTCCCTCGACGTCTTTGGGGACTACTACCGCGGAAAGCCGGGCTCGAACGCCGGCGTCATCAAGTACTTCCAGATCGACGGAAAGCAGTTCGTCCTCGTCCACTACTGGCCCGGGGATAACGAGTACGGCGCGTACTTCATGCGGAACCAAAACGGCTCCCACAAGCTCGTCGCCACCATCGGCGATAGCTTCATCGATTGTAAGTAAGGCAGGCTACCGTGAAACTTCTGATCGCGCTTCTTCTCCTCGGCTCCCTCGACGCCCGCGCCGTCGACGCCTGTTCCTTCTAGGAGACGAGCGAGTTCCACGCCGCGCTGTCGGCCCGGGGGATCACGCCCACGCTCGTCCGCGACGACTACTACACGATGGCCGAGCGGAAGCTGATCCACCGGACCGTTACGCAGCAGTCCTGGCAGTCGCAGCTCAGCGAGCGGGAAGCGCTCGTCGATTTCATGGACGCGCACGACCGCCGGAAGGGCGACCTCGCCGGCGACGTGAGCTACTACGCCCCGCAGGGCCGGACCGTCGTCCTCGTCCGCTACTGGCCCGGGGACAACGAGTACGGCGCCTTCTACGAGCTCCGAAACGGCGCGATCCGGCGCATCGCCGTGGTCGACGACGGCTTCATCGATTGTAAGTAAATATCGGTTGCGAAGGCCACCGGCGCCCTTAGAATGGTGATATGGTCTTCGCAATCCTCTTCTTTCCGGTTCTGGCCTTTTCCCACATTATCCAGGATGACGTCACCGTTTTAGAAAGGACCCGGCATTCGCTGAAGTCCGTCTGCAGCAAGTCGGGGTACCCGGACTCGCCGCTCGTCGACGTCGTCTCGGGAACCACCATCGACTGCATGGGGCGGAAGGTCGAGGTCGGCGACTTCTGTGACCGGGAGCTCGCAGGCGATCCTTACTACCTCCGGGCGCTGGTGAACGCCGACCGGCAGGAGGTCGTGTGCGTGTCGGGAAAGAAGGTTCTCTTCCGCTACCTCTGCGTCCAGCTCACGGACCGGGCCCTCTGTTCCCGCCCGGCCGGCGACGCCTGCGCCCAGATCAAGCGGAAGCTCGCCCGGCGCCTCGACGTCGTCCACGCGGCGTTCGTGAACAACGAGAAGGGCATCAAGCAGCTGAATTGCTTCTACGAGGCCCTCCCGGCGAATGAAAAAGCCCCCCTATAAGCGCCACCTCTCCCGGGACCCGCACCTCCGCGAGCTCCTCAAAACCGAGGTCGTCGTCCCCCCGCGGACGCGGAGCCTGGTGCTGAGCCTCGTGTGGTCGATCCTCTCGCAGCAGCTGTCGATCCAGGTGGCGAAGGTGCTGTACGAGCGCTTCCTCAAGCTCTTCGGCAACCGTCCCCCAGGGCCCCGGCGGATCCTCGCGGTCCCGTGGACCGAGCTCCGGGCGATCGGCGTCTCTTCGCGGAAGGCCGAATACATTCACAACGTGGCCCGGTTCATCCTCGCGCGCCGGCTGACGCTCGCGAAGCTCGACCGGCTCGGGGACGACGAGATAATCGAACTCCTCACTCAGGTTACCGGCGTCGGCCGGTGGACCGTCGAGATGCTCTTGATCTTCGGCCTCGAGAGGCCCGACGTCTTCGCGGTCGACGACCTCGGCGTGCAGAAGGCGATGGTTCGGCTCTTCTCGCTCGACCAGCTCCCGAGGAAAGAGCTCCGGCGCCGGATGCTCGAGCTTTCCCGGCGCTGGTCTCCGTACCGCTCCTACGTGTGCCTCCACATGTGGAAATTTAGTGGCTTCGAAAGCTAATTATCGATACCATCGGTGAATGACCGACTCTCACTGTGTCCTTCCGTGGATGCACCTCTTCGTCGACGGCCACGGTTACTTCTACAACTGCTGCTTCGGCATCGCGACCGACGCCTACTCGAAGACCGCGGCAGGGGAGCTCATCCGCGCCGGCGAGCCCGATGCGATCCTCCGGCACTGGAACTCGGCGGCGATGCGCGACCTCCGCGCGAGCTTCAACCGCCGCGAGAAGCACCCGGCCTGCCTCCGCTGCTGGCAGATCGAGGAAACCGGGAGCGAGAGCTTCCGGGCGATCGTGAATCGGGAGTACCCGATCCGGGAGGAGCTCCGGACGGAGGTCGCCGCGCCGTCGTTCCGCTACGTCGACCTGCGCTTCGGAAACCTCTGTAACCTCGCCTGCCGGATGTGTATCCCCTACAACAGCCGGAAGCTCTTCGACGAGTAAGAGCAGCTCTTCGACGCGGCCGCCGTCGACCCGTACCGGAACATGAACTGGTTCGAGTCCCCGCTCTTCTGGGAGGAACTCCACCGGTACCGGCACCACATGGAGAAGCTCCACCTCGCCGGCGGCGAGCCCCTGTTGATCAAGGACTGCTGGAACTTCCTCCGCCGGCTCGTCGAGGACGGGACGTCGAAGAACATCACCCTCTCGTACAACACCAACCTCTCGCGGATCTCGCCGGAGGCGAAGGAGCTGTGGCCCCGGTTCAAGAACGTCGTGCTGATCGTCTCGATGGACGCCGTCGGGCCCGCGAACGAATTCATCCGCCACCCGCAGAGCTGGACCGACTTCGACCGGAACCTCCGGACCATCGAGGACGAGTACGAGGCCTACAACATCCGGACCTGCCAGGTGCAGACAACGGTCCAGGCCTACAACGTCCTGCGCATCGAAGAGATCTGCGACTACTTGGCCGGCTACCGGAAGGTCCTCTCGTATCCGCTCTTCAACTTCCTCTTCGAGCCGGAGCACCTTTCGCCGCACGTCCTCCCCGAGGCCTACCGCGCGGAGGCCATCGCCCGGATCGAGGCCTACGTGACGAAGCTCCAGGCCGGCTGGAACTCGCTTCACCCAAACAAGCGCGATCCGCTGGTGGCGGGCCTCCGGGGGGTCGCCGCGTTTCTCCGGGGACCCGAGAAGGGCCACCTCTTCCGGCAGTTCCAACGGCACAACGATATCTTCGACCGCCACCGGGGCCAGCGCATCCTCGACTACCTCCCTGAGCTCGCGCCGCTCTACGGCCACCCCGCGGGCGTCCCGTGAGCGACGCTCTCTGCGTCCTTCCGTGGATGCACCTCTTCGTCGACGGCTTCGGGTATTTCTACAACTGCTGCTTCGGCATCTCCCAGGACGCGTACTCGAAGGATTCGGAGGGATCGCCGATCTCCGCCGGAGAACCCGGCGCGATCCTCCGGCACTGGAACTCGCCCGCTATGACCGAGCTCCGGCGCAAGCTCCGTGCGGGGGAGCGGGCGAGGGCCTGCACCGGCTGCTGGCGCGTCGAGGAGACTGGCTCCCGGAGCTTCCGGTCGGTGGCGAGCGCGGAGTATCCTGTCGCTCCTGAGACGGTTGCGGAGGACCATCCGCAACCCGTGTTCCGCTACCTCGACCTGCGCTTCGGCAACCTCTGTAACCTCGCCTGCCGGATGTGCGTCCCGTATACGACGCGCAAGCTCTTCGACGAGCACGCGCGCCTCTACGGCGAAGCGACGCTCGCGCCGTACCGAAACATGAACTGGTTCGAAGCCCCGCACTTCTGGGACGAACTCCACCAGTACCGTCACGGCGTGGAGAAGATCCACCTCGCCGGCGGCGAACCGCTCATCATCAAGGAGTGCTGGGATTTCCTGCGCCGGCTCGCGGAGGATCCCTGCGCGAAGAACATCACCCTTTCGTACAACACCAACCTCTCGCACATCCCGCCGCAGGCGAAGGAGCTGTGGCCCCGGTTCAAGGGCGTCGTGCTCCTCGTTTCCATGGACGGCGTCGGCCCGGTCAACGACTTCATCCGCTATCCGTTGAAGTGGAACGACTTCGAGCGGAATCTCCGGACCATCGAAGACGAATTCGAGGCCTACAACGTGATCAACTGCCACGTCCAGCCGACGGTCCAAGCCTACAACATCCGCAGGATCGTGGAGATCTGCGAGTACCTCGCGACGTACCGGAAGATCCAGCGCTATCCGCTCGTAAACCTCCTCTTCGATCCGCCGCACCTGAGCGCGGGCGTCCTGCCCCGATCCTACCGGGAAGCCGCGGCGACGGAGCTCGAGGCCTACGCCGCGAAGGTCGAGGCGGGGTGGAACGAGCTCAGCGACTGGGATCGAGGCTCGCTCGCGACGTCGCTCCGGGGCATCCTCGCCTACCTCCGCGGCGACGACAAGTCTCTCCTCTTCCGGGAGTTTCAGCGGATGAACGACCTCTACGATCAGACCCGGGGCCAGCGGATCCTCGACTTTCTCCCGGAACTTATTCCCCTCTACGGGCGGTAAATTTTTTCATCCGCCGCGGTGATCCCTCGCGATTCTCGACGCCTCGGCGTCCTCTTCCCGGCGCCGTCGTTGCTGTATGGAGCACTCGGAGGTTGAGATGGAGACACAATTACAGAGCTGCTACTTTACCAAGAAGGGACCCGCCCTCGTTTCGCTCTTCGGTTACGCAACGAAGAGCGTCCCGGGCCTCGAGATCAACGGCCTCGGTAAGTACGGCCGGACGGTGCGGGAAAAGGTCGTCTTCGTCACTCGCACCCGGGGTCTCCCGATCCCGCTCAAGCGCTTCGTCCTGAACGTCGAACTCACCGACGACCTCGGAGACCTCGAGGGCGCCGCGGTCCGCTGGCTCGAATACCCGCTTCTGCTCCACTACTGGTTCCTCGCGGGCCTTCTCCCGATCACGACGCTCGACAATTGCCTCGCGCTGGGGGCGCTTAACCCAGGGGGCCTCGTCGAGGAGCCCTACGGGCCCGCGATCGCCGACCTCTGCGCGGCGAACGGGCTCCACCTGATCTCCTCAACTTCTCCCGCACCGGGCCCCGCGCGCGTCATCGACGCCCGGGATCTCTTCGGGGCCGTCGCGCGGCTCGAGTTCCGGCCGCGGGGGCTTCCGGCGGAGTCGAAGTCCTTCTAAACCTAGACTCCGGTTCCGAATCTTGCTTAAATAGAGAGCAAACAGAGGGCGCCTACATGAAAAGTCTCGATCTCGTGGGCCGGGGAGAGTTCGTCGATCACGGGTCGATCGACGCGCTCAAGCCGGACGAACTCTTCTACCTCCGGATTCCGTCGCTCCGGACGGTGAGCGACGAACTGTGCGCCTTCGTGGCCCGCGCCGCGCGTCGGAGCTCGCAGGTCGTCGTCTCGATCCCGGGCGAGGAGATCGGTGACGAATCCCTACTCGCCCGCTTCCTCGACCTCGGGATTTGCGGCTTCGCGCTCCGGCTGTCGCACGACGTAGAAAAGTGGCTCAAGGCCCAGGGCCTAGGCCAGCAGTTCGCCGGCGACCGGGGGCTCATCGAAGCCTTCGAGCGACGCCGGTCTGCGTTCCCCGTTGACCGCTTCCTGACGGTCGAGTTTCAGGTCGGCGAGGACACGCGGATCCTCGGGGCTACGATCACCGGCGTCCATCGCGCCGGCGCGAGCTGGGTCGTCCTGAACCCGCTCGGAAAACCGTCCCGGCAGCGCTTCCGGCAGTTTCGCGACGTCATCGAATACCTGAAGATCCGCAACTGCAACCGCCTGAACGTCTACTTTCCGTTCTGGGGCCCGGACATGGCCGAGTGGGATCTCAAAACCCAGAACACGTTCTCGGGGCTCGAGACGGTCCACATCGACATATCGAACCGCTGCTCGCACAGCTGCGTTTTCTGCGGGCTGTACGGACCTGACGCGATAGAGGACGTGAAGCAGCGGAGCGGCGGGGTCCTCCCGGAGGGGCTGAAGAACCTCATGAAGATGGAGATGAACCCGGAGAAGTGCCTGAAGATCATCCAGAGCCTTCCGTGGTCCGTCCAGATGATCCAGTTCGGCGGCATGGGAGATCCGCTCATGCACGAGAGCGCCGTCGAGATCCTCGCCGCCGCCCGCCGCCGCGGCTTCGCGATCGAGGTCCTTTCGAACATGGAGTACCTCAACGACGCGGACATCCACCTGCTCCACGCCCTCGGCGGACCGCGGTGGTTCGACCTGCATTTCATCGCAAACGTATCCGCGGGGACGCCGGAGCTCTACGTCCGAACGAGGCCCCGGCAGACGGAGCGGACCTTCGAGAAGGTCGTGAAGAACCTCTCCCTCTTCCGCGATCTCCGCGCGGCCAGCGGCGGCGGCGCGCACGTGACGATCATGTGCGTGGTGAACCGGCTCAACTGCGGACACCTCCTCGAAGTGGTCAAGCTCGCCCGTGACGTCGGCGCCTGGCAGGTCTGGCTAAAGCCGATGGAGATCCACGGCGAGGTCCACCGCGCCTACGTCCCGGACGACGAGCTCACGGCCGCGATGGCCCGATCCTACGCCGAAGCCCTGGCGTACGCCGACGCCAGCGGCGTCGTCGTCTTCCAGCGCGAGGTCTGCGAGGAGATCATCAAGAAATACTCCGGAGTAACCGTCCATGTCTGATCTCACGAACAACCCCACGGCCGTGGTCACCGAGACGGCCGAGCTGAAGCTCGAGGTCGTCAACGGTGACGTCCCTTCGAGCTTCTACGCGCGATCCCCCTGCCTCATCGGGTTCAACTACATCCGCTTCGAAGTGAGCGGGGAGATCGCACCGTGTTGCATCGCCAAGCATCGGATCGGCAGCGCCTACGACCAGGACTGGCGCGACGTCTGGTTCTCCGGGGCCTACGAAAACTTTCGAAAGAAGATGGCGCGGATCCACGTCGATCGCTTCCACCTGACGGATCCGGAGTGGACCTTCTGCCAGCAGTGCAGCCACCTCGATCAGAACCAGCAGAAGAATAAGCTCCTGGAGAAGAATGACGATTAGCGCGCGGCCGATCTCCCGGGCCCTCGCCGTGGCCCTCTTTCCCCTCGCCGCCGCCGGAGCGGCCTGTCCCGTGGCCCTGACGCTCACGCCGGAAGTTTTCGTTCACCGGACCCACGGCGCGGGCCCCACTGACTTCATCTTCACAGGACCGAACGAAATCCTCGTCGCCAATCTTCCGGGGCCCGGGAGCGCGAGCGCCCCCCTCGCGATCTACTCCCGCGTCGACGGAAAGTGGAGCTACGATGCGAAGGCGTCGGCGGGGTTACCGGAGACGCTCCACGCCCGGCACCTGCTGCTCGCGGACCTCGACGGGGACGGCGACGACGAGGTCGTCGTCGCTGATCACGGCACGGACAAACCGCCCTACGCGGGAGCGCCTCCGGTCGTCCTCGAGCGCCGGGCCGGTCGCTGGCATTACGACGAACGCTCCCGGTCGCTC
>JBILTI010000462.1:0-2506 GCA_044371595.1 Bacteriovoracaceae bacterium | reverse complement strand
TGGTGACGTTGCACGCGAGGAAGACCGGGAGGAGGAAGAGCGCACCGTAGGCGACGTTCGCGAAGACGCTCCCCGGATCGTGGGCGATGCCAAGAGCAGTGAAGAGCTCGTGCCGCCACCCGGTCGGTTGGTACGCCGGATCGGCCATCACCAGGTGCGCCTGGAGCCCAGTGTTGTACATCGCCCAGAGGATGCACGGGACCATCGCGTAGACGACGGTGATCATCGTCCGCTTCAGGTCGAGGGCGTCGCGGACGTGGGCGGTGGTGCGGGTCACCGACGCCGGCGTGAAGGCGAACGTGTCAAGCGCCTCGAAGGCCGGGTAGAGCTTCTCGAGGCGGCCCCCCTTTTCGAAGTGGGGCCGCGAGGCTTCGAAGAACCGGGCGAGGGCGTTCACGCGATCCCCTCCTTTTCGATGAGCTCGAGGTTCTCCCGGAGCACGGGCCCGTACTCGTTCTTGCACGGATCGACGAAGGTGCAGAGGGCGAGGTCCTCCTCGTCGAGCTCGAGCGCGCCGAGGGCCACGGCCATCTCCGTCCGGCGGGCCATAAGGTAGCGCAGGAGCTGCGTCGGAAGAATATCGAGCGGCATGACCGCCTCGAAGGCCCCGATCGGGACGATCGAGCGGAGCGAGCCGTTGGTGTTGGTGTCGAAGGCGTAATCGCGCTTCCCGAGGAGCGTCGAGAGGAAGACGTTTTTCACGGAGAACTTGTTCACTCCGGGCGAGGCCCAGCCGAGGAACTCCCGACGCAGGCCCTCGCGGAGGAGCGTGACCTGGTTGTGGAACTGGCCCAGGTAGCCAAGGGCGCCGGCGGCGGTCCGGCCGCCGAGGACCGAGCCGGAGACGAGCCGGAGCCCGGAGAGGTCCGCGCCCTCGTTGCGGCACAGTTCTTCGAGGCTCGCGCCAGGGAGCGTCCGGACGAGCCGCGGGTTCGAGGCCCCGGGGCCCCCGATGGCGATGATCTTTTCGCTCAGGAGTTCACCGGTACGGAAGAGGTGCCCGACGGCGATGACGTCCTGGTAGCCGATGTGCCAGACGGTCTTCGTCGCCGAGACGGGGTCGAGGAAATGGATGTGCGTCCCGACGTTCCCGGCGGGGTGCGTGCCGGCGAAGCGCTCGTGCCGGACCCCGGGGATCGGGCCGAGCTGGAGCCGGCTCTCCGCGGCCGTCACGACGAAGGTCTTCTCCGCGAGCTTGGCCAGGACCGCGACGCCGGTGCGGAAGACCTCGAACCGCTGGGCGATGACGACGCCGGGGTCCGCGGCGAGCGGGTTCGTGTCCATCGCGGGGATGAAGAGCGACGCCGGGCGGTCCGCCGGCGCGGGGGTCCGGGAGAAAGGCCTCGTCCTCAGGAAAGGCCAGGCGCCGGCCTCGAGGAGCAGCGCCCGGACCTCGTCGGCCGTGTAGCTCTCCGGCGCCCCCGCGCGGTAGCTCGCGAAGGGAATGGCGCCGCCGTCGCCGGCCTCGATCACCACCGACAGAAAGCGGCGCCGCTCTCCCCGGTTCACTTCCCGGACCGTTCCGGCGACCGGCGCCGTAAAAAGGACGCCCGGGGTCTTCTTATCCTCGAACAGCACCTGCCCCTTCCGGACCCGATCCCCGGGGTTGACCCGCATCGACGGCTTCATTCCGACGAAGTCGGCGCCGACGACGCCGACGGTCCGCACGGCCGGGCCGGCGGTGATCTCCTGCCGGGGCCTGCCGGCGATGGGAATGTCGAGGCCGCGCGATAACTTGATCATAGAAGTCCTCGGAGGTGCGGGTCCAGAGCTCAAAACTAGGCTTGAAACTAGAAGAACTCTCCCGTACCGTAAAGGCATGACACAAAATGCGGAAATCATCCTCGAAGGCGCGTACCAGTATTTCGAAAAGGACGTGAACTTCTGCCACGAAAGCTTCAAGCTGGCGCAGTTCACCGAGACGAAGACCTACTGCTTCTTCGCGGAGGTCCTGTCGCGCCTCGAGACGGGAGAGTTCCTAAAGATCCTCATCCGGTACGAGATGTCGCAGAACTTCTTTCCCGTCGCGGTGCGGATCGAAAAGTCGATGGGGGCCCGGTACGCCCTAGAGACCTACAAGATCGACGTCCCGAACCTCGAGCTCCTTTATACGTTCCAGAACTCCTCCGGCGCCCAGGAGTTCCGGCGCGCGGTGAGCGCGAAGCACTACCTCACCGCGCCGGCCCTCTGCACGGCCGGGATCTTCACGCTTTCGAAGAAGTTCGACGCTTCGGGCCGCACGCCGGTGACCCTAATCGGGGCGGAGAACGAGTGGAGCTACGCAGGCCCCCCCGCGGATAAGATCGTCTACGCGGAACTTCGCCGCGACCCGGAGGACTTTACGTTGAACGGAGCGCCGCTCGCGGCCACGCACCTGGCGCTGTTCGAGAGCTACGCCGCCCACGGCCCGGAGGACGTCGTGGACCTCTTCCTCTCGAAGCACTTCGCAGTTCCCTATCAGCTAAGGCACGGGACCCAGAAGGTCGTCGTCAAGCAGCTGAAGCGG
>JBILTI010000461.1:0-2514 GCA_044371595.1 Bacteriovoracaceae bacterium | reverse complement strand
CGTCATCACCGGCTGGCCGATGTCTTTACCGGCGACGATGTCCCGGATCTGATCGGCGTCTAGAGTTTCCCAGACAACGAGCGCCTCGGTCAGGCGGTGGAGGGCGTCCATGTTGTCTTGGAGGATGCGCTTGGCGACCTCGTAATTCTTCTGGACGAAGTTCGAGATCTCCATGTCGATCTTCCGCGACGTATCGTCTGAGAAGGACACGGTGTCGCCGAACATCGGGCCATTGGCGTTCTTGGCGTAGTTGATGGGTCCGAGACGCTCGGACATGCCCCAGTTACAAACCATGCTGCGGGCGAGGTCCGTGGCCCGCTCGATGTCGTTCGAAGCGCCGTTGGTCATCTCGCCGTAGACAAGCTCTTCAGCTACGCGGCCCCCCATCAGGAAGGAGATGAAGTTCTCGCCCTTTTCCTTCGAGAGGTTAAGCATGTCTTCGTTCGGAAGCGTCTGCGTGACCCCGAGGGCCTGGCCCCGCGGGATGATCGAAACCTTGTGGATCGGATCCGTGTGCGGCAGGTTCATGCCCACGAGCGTGTGGCCCGCCTCGTGGTAGGCCGTGAGCCGCTTTTCCTTCTCGGAGATCATCATCGACTTCCGGGCCACCCCCATGAGGACCTTGTCCTTGGCGTTCTCGAAGTCGACCATGGCGAGCGCCTTCTTGCTGTCGCGGGCCGCGAGGAGTGCCGCCTCGTTCACGAGGTTCGCGAGGTCGGCGCCGGTGAAGCCCGGCGTCCCCTTGGCGATGACCTCGAGGTCGATGTCGTTCGCGAGCGGGGTTTTACGTGTGTGCACTTTAAGGATCTGATGGCGGCCCCGGACGTCCGGCCGCCCGACGGTCACGCGGCGGTCGAAGCGACCGGGCCGCAGGAGCGCGGGATCGAGAACGTCGATCCGGTTCGTCGCGGCCATGATGATGACGCCTTCGTTCGACTCGAAGCCGTCCATCTCCACGAGGAGCTGGTTCAGCGTCTGCTCGCGCTCGTCGTGGCCCCCGCCCATGCCGGCGCCGCGGTGGCGGCCGACGGCGTCTATCTCGTCGATGAAGATGATGCACGGAGCGTGCTTCTTGCCCTGTTCGAAGAGGTCGCGCACCCGGGAGGCGCCGACGCCGACGAACATCTCGACGAAGTCCGAGCCGGAGATCGAGAAGAACGGAACCCCGGCCTCGCCGGCAACCGCGCGGGCAAGCAGGGTCTTACCGGTCCCCGGAGGGCCCACGAGGAGGCAGCCCTTCGGGATCTTCCCGCCGAGTGTTGTGTACTTCTTCGGGTCCTTCAGGAAGTCGACGATCTCGACGAGCTCCTCCTTCGCCTCCTCGACGCCGGCGACGTCGACAAAAGTGATCCGCTTGTCGTTTTCGGTCAGCATCTTGGCCCGGGCCTTGCCGAAGCTCATTGCCTTGCCGCCGCCGCTCTGGAGCTGGCGCAGGAAAAAGAAGAAAAAGACGAAGAGGAGGATCATCGGGAGCCAGTTAATCAGCAGCGTCGCGAGGAAGCCCTGCTTCTCCTCGCGCTTGTAGTTCGGGATGATGCCCGCGCCCTTCAGGATCCGGAACGTTTCATCGCCGGTGTTTCCGGTTAGCTCGAAGTAGGCACCGTTCTCGTAGCCGGGCTTGAACTTGCCCTGGATCGTGTTCTCGCCCTGGAAGGTCACCTGCTCGATGTTCCCCTGCTCCACGGCCGTGATGAAGTTACTGAAGTTGATATTCTTCGCAGAGACCGTTTTCTGCTCGAGGACCTTCATGACAAAGGCCATGATCAAAATAACAACGATCCAAAGCATTAACGTTTTCTGTTGTTTTCTCATGATGGAAACCTTCTTTGTGACATAAGGAATGGCCGACCGGAAATCAGCTGTAATGATTATACCGAATGTCCGCTATCGTTGGGAAGAAAAGAGATCAGAAAGGTTATACAGAGGTAAAAGCCTGAGCATTTCGGGCAATCTCTCGCGCTTCTGCGTCCACGTGTCGAGGCATTTCCGCGTGCTCACGAAGCGGAGACCGCGCTCGCGGCAGACGCGGGACACCTCCGGGAAGAGCGGATCGTAGACGGACGTGTTAAGGGTCTTGCCGAAGGCCTCGGAACCGAGCACCACCACGAGGCCCGGAAGGTTCGCCAGCGCGTCGGGCCGCGCGAGGAGCTCCCGCCACGCGCGCTCGAGGTCCGCCCGCGTCGACGCCCCGAGGGCTTCGAGCGCGTCGCGCGGGACCGCCGCCAGGGCCTCGGCGGTCGCCGCGTCGGCGTTCCGGAGGTGCCGCCGGTAGACCATCAGGAGCCCCGGCGAGTAGTAGGCCTCGAGGCCCCCGCTGAACTGGAACGGGCCCTTCTTGTGGTTCTCGATTGCCCGGAGCATGCGCTCGATCGCGACGCCGAGCTCGCCGCGGCCCGCACGCGAGTAGCGGTGGAGGAGCTCCCGGACCTGGGCCGCGGAGAAGCGCCGTCCGCAGAGCGCGGCGCCGTCGGCGAAGGCGTAGACCTCGTCCGAACCGCGGGGGGCGCGGAAGGC
>JBILTI010000460.1:0-2522 GCA_044371595.1 Bacteriovoracaceae bacterium | reverse complement strand
GGTACGAGGATAGCCACGCTCCCGCCGTCACCCTAGGGCCTTCGCAATAGGAGTTAACTGCTTCACTTTTTAGATGTTGCTGTGCCGCGCGATCGAAAGAATACTTTTCTCGGCAGCCTCGCAAATGTACACTCCGGACCAATGAAATTTGATGAAATGACCCTGCTCCACTCAGTCTTCGATACCATTAGTGAAGGTATCCTCATCGTCGACGGCGAGGACCGGGTCATCTATAACAACAAGCGCTTCCTCGAGCTCTGGCGGATTCCGCCCGAGCTCGCGAAGGCCGGGGACGACCGCGTCCTCCTCCGGTTCATCGGCGACCAGCTCCTCCGTCCTGACGCGTTCTTCGAGCGGGTACGGGCGCTCTACCGCGACCGCGTGACCGAGACCCTCGACGAGATCGAGTTCGTCGACGGTCGCTTCTTCGAGCGTTCGTCCAAGCCCCTCCACATCGAGGGCCAGTGGCAGGGCCGGATCTGGGCCTTCCGGGACGTCACTGAGCAGCGGAAGGGGAAGGTCCTCTTCTCCGCCGTGGCCGACCTCTCGCCGGACATCATCAGTCTCATCGGCGTCGACGGGACACTCACCTTCAACTCCCAGGCGGCCGAGCGGATCCACGGCTACTTGCCGGAGGAACTCGTCGGGCAGAATACGTTTGACCTCATTCATCCGGAGGATCAGGCGAAGGTCGGAGTTGCGATGGCGCAGCTCCTCGCGACGCCGGGGGCCCTGGTGCGCGTGCAGTACCGGTTCCGGAACAAGGACCGGACGTACTCGTGGATAGAGGCGACGGCCGTGAACCAGCTGGAGAATCCGCTCGTGCGCTCCCTCGTCGTCATCTCCCGGGAGATCAACCAGCAGAAGCAGCTCGAGGAGTCCCTGAACCAGGCGCTGAAGCTCCGCGATGACTTTATCTCGATCACGTCGCACGAGCTTAAGACGCCGCTCACGAGCATCAAGCTCCAGCTCCAGATGCTCCTGCGCTCCGCCGAAAAAGCGGCCCCGGCGGTGCCGCTCAAACATCAGAACATCGCTGGCCTCCTCGATCAGGTGAACGCGCTCCAGCGGCTGATCGAAGACCTCCTGAGCGTCACGCGGATCCGAACCGGCAAGCTCGAGCTCGACCGGCAGCGCGAGGACCTGGGCGCTCTGATCCGGAACCACTTCCGCTCCTACGAGCCGCTCTTCGAGGAGGCCTGCTGCCCGGTCCGCCTCGACGTGGCGGACGGTATTTTCGTAAACTGCGACCGCTACCGGATCGAACAGGTCCTCCATAACCTCTATGCGAACGCGATGAAGTACTCCCGCGGCTGCCCGGTCGAGGTCCGGCTCGCGAAGGCCGGCACCGCGGCGGTGATCAGCGTCCGCGATCACGGGCCCGGCATTCCGCCGGAAAAGCAGGAGCGCATCTTCCGGCTCTTCGAGCGGGGAACCCATTCGCCGAACCTCCGGGGCCTCGGGATCGGGCTCTTCATCTCCCGGACCATCGTCGAGGAGCACCACGGAACCCTTGCGCTGGAGAGCGCCCCCGACGCCGGAGCGACGTTTTCCGTTTCGCTGCCGCTCGCTTAAGATTAAGAAGATTCGTTGCGTTTTGACCGCCGGGCCTTGCGGACCGCCGCCGCGGCCCGGATACTTTTCGGGAAACCGGAAGGGGGTTAGATATGTGGAGTCTTCTACGCCTGTTTAGCGCTCCGAAAACCGACCTCTGGGACCGCGCCTATCTCGGGATGGACTTCGGCCCCTACTACGGCGTCGATTACGCCCGCTTTAGCGACGAACCCGACGCGCGCGCCGACGAGATCCTCCGCGAACGCATCGAGGACCGCCTCCGGGACGACCTGGGTTTCGGTCCGGACCGCGTCCGAATCTTCGTCCGAAACGGCTTCGTCTTCCTGACGCTCGCGGAGGGCGTCGAGGTCGACCGCGACGCACTCCGGTCCCGCACAAAGGCCTGTGGCCCTGTCATCACCGTAGAGATCTTCTGCGTGCAATCGAACAGCTTGCCCTAGCATTCGCCTGCGCAATGGAGAACGCTGTCTTGCCATCGTCGGCGGTTCCCGCGATCATGGCCCGGGCGCGTACGCGGAGGAACCATAACAGCGATTGTAGACGTTCTCATCCCGAGCTACAACCGACCCGCGGCCTTGGACGTGACCCTCGCGGGGCTCCTCTATCAAGAGGACCGGAGCTTCGCGGTCTCCGTCGCCGACCTGAGCGACGACTCCGTAAGCGCGTCGGCGGAAGTTGCCGCCGTCGCCTACCTCGACGACGATCTGATCCTCGAGCCGTTCGTCCTTCGGCTCCTCGTCGACGACGTGAGGCCCGAGGAGCAGGCGATCGAGTTCTGGGCGGGCCCCCTGAGGCCCGAGCGCGTGAGGCCCAGGTCCCGGGAGTGGGGCCGGCATCAGCGCCACAGCGCCGCGAACCTCATTCACGTCCAGGCCGCCCTCGGCGTGACCCCCGCGCGGCCCCAGCGCTGCAAGCTCGCCTGGGCGTCGGCCTGCGTCCTCTCTGAC
>JBILTI010000480.1:0-2523 GCA_044371595.1 Bacteriovoracaceae bacterium | reverse complement strand
CCCGAGGCTTGGCCTTGATCTCGAAGCGTCTCACTGGCACTACCGTGGGTCACGATAAAGTTTTGGACTGCTCGGCCAGGATCGTGGAATCCGTTGGGGCCTGGAGAACAAGACCTATTACAGATAGTTTTAAGTACCTATATCCCGACGGCACGAACTTCTCGATGAGAGTCGACGGCCCAGTCGAGAAAGTGAACGTACTTGTCCTGATCGGAGTCAGTGCCGATGGGGTAAAACAGGTCCTCGCTCTTCAGGCGGGAGACAAGGAGTCGTCAACTAACTGGCGGTAGCTATTCCGGGATTTAAAGACCAGAGGGCTTGATTCCTCGAAAGTAACACTCGGGATTTTGGATGGGCTACCGGGACTTGAGAAAGTCTTCGAAGAGGAGTTTAAAGGAGCAGTTGTTCAGCGCTGCCAGATACATGTCGCTCGTAACGTGATGAGCAAGGTACCGCATAAACTCCGAGAGAAAGTCGCTGACGAGGTCAGAAGTATTTTTTTAGGCTTCATCGGACAAGAAGGCACGAGAGTTCTTCACCAAGTTTAAGAAGGATTACGAAAGCGAGATTCCATCGGCGGTGAAGTGCCTGGAGTCGTCATTGAATCAAACGCTGGCGTACTTGAAGTTCCCGAAGGAGGAATGCAAGTCGCTTCGAACGACGAATCCGATTGAGAGATTGAAGAAGGAATTTAAACGAAGAACGAAACCAATGGAGACGGTTGCCAGTGTGAAAAGCTGCTACAACTTGCTCGTGGTGATCGCTCTGAGAATAGAATTATACTGGAGACGTTATTCAATTACCTGGAAGTGTGCTTTGCCGGGGCTACATATATATTTTGACAGCACCGAATAATCGGTCCGCTCGCTTCCCTGGTCCGCGCCCGCGGCTTCGCGATCGAAGAACCGGATAACGTTCTTCCCCGCGGGCCCGGGAGCCGAGTAGAAGAACCACTTTCCGTTCTTCGAGAATTTCGGGTGGAGGAGCATGGCCTTGCGGGAAAGGTTGAACCGTTGAGTCAGGTTTTTGCCGAGGTGCTTGTAGGTCAGCTGGAGGGTCGCTCTGACCGGGGCCCTCGCTGAAGATGACTTCGCTGCCGTCGGCAGAGATGTCCGGATAGATCGCCCAGAACCCGGTTCCGGCGTCGTTAAACGTCCGGACGGTCTGGTCATCGCTTTGTAAGAGCACCGACTTTCCGGTGGCGTCTTCTCTCATGTAAACAAAATCTTCGAACGCCGAGGCCGAAGCCGCGAGGGCGAGCAGGAGTGGACGAGACGTTTCATGGTTACCCCTTTTTAAGCGAAGGGATCATATCGCCAGGCTGTTTGATACATCAAACAAAATCGTCATGCACAGGGCGGAAAAATATTTTTTTCCCACGTAGGAAACGATCCGGGGAAAAGCTAAGATGTAGTTCATGGTTCGTTCCTACCACGCCCACTTCTGCCAGTTCTCCACCAACGTCAAACTCTTCCTCATCGGTAACGCGATTCAGGGCATGGGGTTGTCGATCTATGGCCTCCTCTTTAACCTGTATCTCAAGCACCTCGGCTTCGGCGAATCCGTCATCGGTGGGCTCATCTCCACCACCTCGCTGGGGATCTCCCTCATGGCGATCCCCGCGGCCCTGATCATCGAGAAGTTTCACGTGAAGCACCTCGTGATCACGGGCCTCTTCCTCTCGGCCCTCTTCTACACGCTCCAGGTCACGAACGTCGACGAAGGCTCGCTCTTCGCCTTCGGCCTCCTCGCGAGCATGTTCCAGGCTCTCTTCAACATCTCCGTCTCGCCGTTCTACCTCCGGAACTCGACGTCGGAGCAGCGGGTGCACCTCTTCACGCTGAACTCGTCGCTCAACATCATCGCGCACCTGATCGGCTACCTCATCGGGGGCTACCTTCCGGACGCCGTCGCATCCGTCGCCCCGGCGCTCTCCCGGACCGAGGTCTACCGGGCGTCGATCATCCTCGCCCTCGGCACCGTCTTCGCCTCGAACCTCATGTTCCTCCGGATCAAGCGGGCTCCGATCCCGCGAGTCAAGAAGCGCATCTTCGAGGGCCTCCGCGAGAAGGAGTGGAACACGCTCGCGAAGCTCATCATGCCGAAGCTCTGCCTCGCCTTCGGCGGGGGCCTCGTCGTGCCCTTCATGAACCTCTACCTGAAGGAGAAGTTTCAGCTGTCGACCGAAATGATCGGCGTCGCCTACGCGCTCCTCCAGTTCTTCATCTTCCTCGGGATCTTCATCACTCCGGCGCTCGTCCGGAAGACGACGCAGCTGAAGTTCATCGTCACCACGGGCCTCCTCTCGGTTCCCTTCATGGTTGCGATGGGCGTCACCGGAAACGTGACGCTGGTTCTAAGCTGCTTCTTCATGCGGGGGATGCTCATGAACATGTCCGGGCCCATCACCAGCATGTTCGAGATGGAGCACGTCCGGGAGAAGGAGTGCGTCTTCGCCTCCGCGACGATCCTCTTCTTCTATCACCTGGTCTACACCACCAGCACCCGGCTCGGGGGCTACAT
>JBILTI010000459.1:0-2526 GCA_044371595.1 Bacteriovoracaceae bacterium | reverse complement strand
GCTCTGAGAGAAGCTCCTGTCGATCATCTGGGGACAAAAATCCTTTCATCCCAATATTATAAAAGACTGAAAGCGGACCGTGAAGGCCCACTTGAAAATTAATTTGTTAGGGGTTTAGTCGACGGAGAGCCGCGAGAGCGCCTGGAGAAGCTCGACGAAGAGCTTGTAGTTGTCGGCCTCGACGGTGGTAAACCCGAGCTTCGCCCGCCTGGGCCGGAGGCACTCCTCCTCGAAGTACGTCGGATACGCGTTCAGCGTCTTCCGCAGGAACTCCTTCGGAACAAAGTTCACGAAGCACACGAGGAGCCGCTCGAGGTTCTACAGGGCGACTGACGGCTGCTAGTTATAGGCATAGTGGCCCTGGTGGTCCGAGTAGTTACAGACGTAGTTCAGGGCATTGTCCTCGAGGAAGCCGAAGGGGCCGTAGTCGATCGTAGGCCCCAGGACCGACATTTTGTCGGTGTTCATGACGCCGTGGCAGAAGCCCACGGCCTGCCAGCGGGCCATGAGGTGCGCCGTCCGCCGAACGATCTCGGTCAGCATCCCCTCGAGGGTAAGCGCCGGGAAGAACGTCTCCCGGGTGTAGTTCACAAGGGCTCGCGCTCGGCGTCCTTCTTGAAGTGGAAGCAGAGTTCGAAGTGGCCGAAGCGGAGGTTCGACGGAAAGACCCGGGCGACCACGGTGCTCCGTTCGACGGTCTCGCGGTAGACCGGGTCGCTTCCGATGAGGAGTGCCAGAACCCGCGTGGTCGGGATCTCCAGGCCGTGAATTGCCTCGGAGCAAAGGTACTCGCGCACCGACGAGCGGATGACCGCCTTCTCGTCTCCCATACGGGAGAAGGGAGTGAGGCCCGGACCCTTGGTCTGGATCTCCGCCCGCGCGCCATCCCCCGCTTCGATTTCTCCGAGGGAGATCGCCGGCCGTCGCCGAGCTGGTGTCCCGCGTACCGGGTGGCGATCCGCTACTCGCCGGGGAGCGTGAACTCGCCGTTCAACCACCCCCGGAGGTCGTCGTCGCCGAGCTCGAGCCCGAGCAGCTCCTCCCGGAGCTTCCTCACGTGCACGAGCCGGGCGCCCCTGATCGGCGTCGGAGTTACGCGCCCGTAGAGGAACGCCGGCAGGCTCGCGAAGCTATTGGAGAACGTCGTTATGAACCGACTATGGCCTCCCGCGAACGCTCTATCAACATCCGCGGTCAGGGAGTCTCCGGCGACGACACGTGAGCGTAGTCGTTGACTCCGCCATCGGCCGGCAACCCGGGCCCGGGGAGGGCCGGCAGGTCGACGAAGAACGTCGCCCCGTGGAGGAATTCGCTTTCGACCCAGATCCGGCCCTCGTGGGCCTCGACGATCTGCTTCGTGATAAACAAACCAAGGCCCAGGCCGCTCACTTCCCGCGAGAGGATCCCGCGCTCGTAGCGCTCGAAGATCTTGCTCTGGTCAGACTTTGGGATGCCCGGGCCGTGGTCCTTGACCGAAATCCGCACGCTGTTCCGGTAGCGTTTGACGGCGATGTGAATCGGCTTCCCCTGGCCGTAGCGGACGGCGTTCGTGATAATGTTCGTCAGCACCTGCTCGATCCGGAGCGGATCCCATAGGCCTTCGACTTCCGCCAGCTCCTCGACGACGGGATCGCCGGAGCCGGAGGCGAGGAACTGCTCCCGGTGCCGGGCAATGATGTCCTTCAGGATGTGCCGCAGCTCGCAGCGCTCCTTCTTGAGCGTGAGCTTCCCGGTCCGGATCCGCGAGATGTCGAGCATGTCGTCGACGAGCCGAGTGAGCCGGTCGAGCTGGCGGCCGTTGCGCTCGAGGAAGTGCTGGATCTCCTCGGCACCCAGCTCCCCGGTGCCGCCGCGGAGGAGCGTGCGCTGGAACATCTGGAGCTGGAGCTTGAGCGACGTGAGCGGGGTCTTGAGCTCGTGCGAGGCGATCGCGAGGAACTCGTCGCGGACCGCTAGGGCCTGGAGGAGGTTCGTCTCGGTCCGGCGGAGCTTCTCTTCGATGAGCTTCTGGTCGGTGAGGTCGATGTTGATCCCGATGAGCTTCCCCCGGCCGCCCTCGGGATCCTGGAGCGTCTTTCCCCGGGCGAGGATCCACCGCTCGTCGCCCCGGCGGGTGACGATCCGGAACTCTGCGTTCAGCTCGCCCTCGCCGGCGAGGACCTGCCCCACCTTCTCCCGCATCCGGCCGAGGTCGATCGGGTGGATCCACTTGAGCCACCCCTCGTAGAAGCCCCCGAACTCGCCCGGGCCCAGGCCGTAGATCCCCTCCATCTCCGAGGTCCAGAAGATACGGTTCGTCTGAAGGTCCCACTCGAAGGCGCCGATCTTTCCCACCTCCTGGGCGAACCGGAGGCGCTCCTGGTTCTCGGTCAGAAGGTGCTGCGTCCGGAGCTGCTCGGTGATGTCCTGGAAGCTCACGGCGACGGCGAAGATCTCGAACGTCGCCGGGTGTCGGACCGGGTAGTAGCTCACGAGGCCCGCGAGGAGGCCCGCCGGGCCCCGGTCCTTACGGAACGGCAGGTTCAT
>JBILTI010000455.1:0-2559 GCA_044371595.1 Bacteriovoracaceae bacterium | reverse complement strand
CCGCGACGACATGCCGGAGGATCGGCGGAAGGTCGCCGCCCACCGGAACCAGCGTGAAGACGGCGGAAAAGAGGATGATCGAGATGAGGATCAGGAAGAATACAAAGCTCGTCCCGCAGCGCGGGTGGAGCGTCGTGAATTTCCGCGCGTTCTCGACGGTCAGGTCGAGGCCCGCTTCGAACGTTGCGATCGATTTGTGTTCGGCCCCGTGGTACTGGAACACGCGGTGGACGTCCTTCATGAAGGAGATGCCCCAGATGTAGCCGATGAAGATCAGGGCCTTGACGGCGCCGTCGACGGCGTGGAAGGCGAAACTGTCGAGGGTCCAGGTCTGACCGAGGAGATCCCCGATAGCGAACGCGATCATGTGCGGCGCGAAGACGAAGAGGCCGATGCCTAAGGAAAAGGACACGGCCATGGTCAGGAACGTCGCGACGTCGACCTTCTCTTTCTTCTTCTGTGACGCCTCGAACTCGGCGAGGGTCTTCCCCTTCTTCAGGGCCTTCTGGCGCTCCTCCTCGGCCATCGCGATGTTCGCCGAGTAGTTGAGCGAAACGAGGCCGTTCGCCATGGTTTCGATGAGCATTAGGATTCCCCGGAGGAAAGGCTTCTTCAGGAAGTCGAGCTTCCGCGAGAGGCCGTACCACTGGTCCCGGCGCAGCCGGATCGACCCGTCCGGTTTCCGGACGGCGACGACGAAGGCGTTCGGGGAGCGCATCATCACTCCTTCGATCACGGCCTGGCCACCGATCGAGGTGTACTGCTTGGTCGTGAGGAGGATGGCTTTCTTCAGGGTCTGGATCATTAGCCGTTCATCTTATCCAAGAACGCCATGTTGGTCTTCGTGTCTTTCATCCGTTCGAGGATAAATTCCATCGAATCCATGGTATTCATGGGGTTTAGGACGCGGCGGAGCACGAAGACCCGTTGAAGGTCCTTGTCGGGCATCAGGAGGTCTTCCTTCCGCGTGCTGGATTTGTTGATGTCGAGGCACGGGAATATCCGCTTTTCCATGAGCTTCCGGTCGAGCTGGATCTCCGAGTTACCGGTCCCCTTGAACTCCTCGAAGATCACTTCATCCATCCGCGAGCCGGTGTCGATGAGCGCGGTAGCGATGATCGTGAGGGAGCCGCCGTTTTCGATGTTCCGCGCGGCCCCAAAGAAGCGCTTCGGCTTGTGGAGCGCGTTCGAGTCGACCCCCCCGGAGAGGATCTTCCCCGACGGCGGAACGACGGTGTTGTAGGCGCGCGCGAGGCGCGTGATCGAGTCGAGGAGGATCACCACATGCTGCTTCGCCTCGACGAGGCGCTTCGCCTTCTCGATCACCATCTCGGCGACCTGAACGTGCCGGGTGGCGGGTTCGTCGAACGTCGACGACACGACCTCCGCGCGAACGTTGCGTTTCATGTCGGTCACTTCTTCGGGCCGCTCGTCGATCAGGAGCACGATGAGCTTGGCGTCCGGGTGGTTATCGGAGATCGAGTTCGCGATGTCCTGCATGAGCATCGTCTTCCCGGCCTTCGGCGGTGCGACGATGAGGCAGCGCTGGCCGAAGCCCTGCGGAACGAAGAGGTCGATCACGCGGGTCGAGTAGTTGGCCGGCTTCGACTCGAGCGAGATCTTCTTGTTCGGGTACAGGGGCGTCAGGTTATCGAAGAGCACCGTCGAGCGGTGCTTCTCCGGATCCTGGAAGTTGATGTGGCTGACCTTCAGGAGCGCGAAGTAGCGTTCGCCTTCCTTCGGCGTCCGGATCTGGCCTTCGATCGTGTCGCCGGTCCGGAGGCCGAACCGCCGGATCTGCGACGGAGACACGTAGATGTCGTCGGCCCCCGGGAGGTAGTTGTACAGCGGCGACCGGAGGAAGCCGAAGCCGTCCGGGAGGATCTCGAGGACCCCGTCGCCGAAGATCTCTTCGTTGTCCTTGGCCTTCTTCGTGAGGAGGGCGAAGATAAGCTCGTGCTTCTTGAGGCCCGCGGCGTTCTCGATCTGCGAGTCCTCCGCCATCCGGGTCAGCTCTTCGATGTCTTTTTCACGCAAAGCGGTCAGATGCATTTTATCTCCACGATCTACGGGGGTTCTTGTGATGTCCGATTCGGAGTGGCCGGTGCCACGCAGCTGATACTGTTCGTGGGGCGCGGGCCGCCGGTCGGGAGCGCGGTCCCGCGGGCCGACGGGCCGGCGCGGCGGATCGCGGCGCTCAATCCGTTCGGCGCGGGAAGCCCGCTCGCCATCACCGGCTTCCGCCTCGACGGTTTCGGTCGCCTCCTCGGCGTCCGTTTCGACCGCCGGAGACTCTACCACCGAGGCCCCGTCCGAACTCGGATCATCAGTTGTAACATGCTTTCTTGGTTTTCTTGTTGTCATGGATAAATTTTTGTTGGGAGTTTATTCTCGATTAAGAGAAATGATCGACTAACTTGTTTGATTCCCGACTATCTTAACCTGAAACGGAGAGAAGTCAAATTGTGATTTTCCGCGCGCGGGTTCGCGGGCGATGTGATTTCGGGCGAATGGCGGGGAAGGGAACCTCAAGTTCTCATTAATTCTTCCCTTGTATCC
>JBILTI010000454.1:0-2563 GCA_044371595.1 Bacteriovoracaceae bacterium | reverse complement strand
TGGTTACTTCTCGCTCCCTTCGGTGGTGGTGGTGTCGATCTCCAGCGGGTTCGCGCCGAGGTGGAAGCCGATGTTGTCCTTGAAGGGTTCTCTCTGTTTAATGGGGTATTCTTTGCGGAGCGGATGCCCGGTGAAGCGCTCGTCCATGAGGATCCGCCGCAGGTTCGGGTGGCCCGCGAACGTGATCCCGTACATGTCGAAGACTTCGCGCTCGAGCCAGTTGGCGCCGGCGAAGAGGTCCGTCAGCGTGAGCGCCGGCTCTCGCTCGTCGAGGAGGCACTTGATCCTGACCCGGACGTGCTTCGTCGTCGAGTACTGCTGGTACACGAGCACGAAGCGCTTCTCGCCGTCGCCGCCGTCCTTATTATCGTAGGCGGTGATGTCGGAGAGGAAATCCATCTTGCAGGCCTCGTCGAGCATGAGCGACCGGAAGAGGAGCTTCGCGTCCTCCGGCGACTTCGCCCAGACGACCGGCTCGTTCAGCTTGTCGAACTCGACCTTGCGGCCCGGTCCGTACTTTTCCACGAGGCGTTTTCCGAGGGCCTCCTGGGCCTTCAGGTACGGGGCCTTGGAAGCGATTGAAGTGGTCATGAGTTTTGCTCCTCTTTCGCGTTACGCGCTTGCTGCTCCTTCACGTAGTCGGGGGTGATCGTGAAGTTCGCCTTGATCTCGTGGCCCACGCCCTTCCGGTAGGTCATGGCGTTCATGGCGTCGTCGTAGGTCGGCCGCTCGGCGGGCTTGCGGTCCATGCCCTTGTCGATCTTGTTCTGGAGGTGAATGATCGCGTGGATCAGGCCCTCGGGGATCGGCGGGCAGCCCGGGACGTAGACGTCGACCGGCATGATCTCGTCGATGCCCTGGAGCACCGAGTACGTGTCGAAGATCCCGCCGGAGGACGAACAGGCGCCCATGGCGATGACCCACTTCGGCTCGAGCATCTGGTCGTAGATGGTCCGGAGCACCGGGGCCATCTTCGTCGTGATCGTACCGGCGACGATGAGCATGTCGGCCTGCCGCGGGGAGAAGCGCACGACCTCGGCGCCGAAGCGCGAGAGGTCGTAAGTCGACATCATCTCGATTCCGCAGCACGAGGTCCCGAAGGGCATCGGCCAGAGCGAGTTCTTCTGGGCCCACTTGGCGGCCTCGGAAAGAAGGGTTGGATAAAAAAATGAGCTTCCGTCTTTTGACATGTGATTCTCCCTAGTCCCAGCTCAGCGCGCCTCTAAGGCGAAGGTAGAAGTACCCGCCGATGAGGAGCGCGAAGAAGAGTCCCATCTCTAAGAGAATGAGTGGGCCCGATTTAATGTAGGTTTGATAGACGATCGTCCAGGGGTACATGAAGACCACCTCGACGTCGAAGATAAGGAAGATGATCCCGACGAGGTAGTAGCGCACCGAGAACTGCTGGTGGGCGTCGCCTTCGTACTCGACGCCGCACTCGTAAGTTTCGTACTTCTTACGCGTGATCTCCCGCGGCCGCGTGCCCATGATCTTGTTGATGGAGATGATCGCCGTAGCGATCACTGCGCCGATAATCATCAGGATTAAAATTGCTAAATAATCGAGCGAACCTTCAATCGGTAAGTACATAAACACCCTATGGAAAATGAATGGCTTAATCTAGCATCCAGAGAGTACAAACTCAATGATTCTCAAGAAAAGCTCAAGGTGTTTGAGGTACCGAACAAGAAATAAGTTAGATGGAAAACTTTTTGAATTGAAAAAATCGTACGGAAACATGAGCGACTGGATAAAGGAAACGAAGCGAATTAAATCGTATCGTGATCGGGAGATTGATTGGTATTGTTCTGGCGCGTCCGCCGCGGAAGCTCCTGCTCCTGCTTCATCTTTTCTAGACGCTTTGCGTCTGATTCGTTCTCGTCAAGGTTCAAGGTTCCTTTATTAGCCGGGGTCCCGCCGCCCATGACGACGTATCTGCCGCGCCGGCGTCAGGGGTCGCGGGTCCGGGACCGGCGGTCGAATTAGATCAGGTAACAGGGTCGCAGGCGTAGCTACTCGCCGCGACAAGCAGTGACGCGGCCAAGGTTTTCATGTTACCTCCGAAGGATCACATCCCGGAACGAATACTGATCTACCGGACCATATTGATTGCGCAGGCCCAGCTGATCACGGGTAAACGGTTCGTTCTGGTGGCACCGGTAGCCTTCCCCGAGATCGATGCAATGCTGGACGAAGTGCGGATCCCGCTCGTACTCGAGGCCGCAGTCGTTGCACTCGGCCTCGCCGAAGCCGTAGCCGTCAAACCGGTCATTGTAGTTCATCGTCGTCGTCATGGGCCCTCCTTTTTAAGCATTCGCTGCGGCGGTCACAGAAATCGCAGGAACCGAAGAGCGCCGCGATCCCGCCACAGGACCCCTGGAGGGGCCTGCGCCGGAAGAGGACTCCGACGGACATCAGGAGTAGAACGAGAGCGAAGGCGGCGGTAGTCAAGATTAGCGTTTTCACGGAACCTCACAGCTTATTTACCTTAATATACTCCCGCATGTGGAGCGAATTCACCTCAGTAAACTGGTCGGGCGCGCGGTGGGCCAAAAGAAGGACA
>JBILTI010000451.1:0-2569 GCA_044371595.1 Bacteriovoracaceae bacterium | reverse complement strand
CTGGTCGAGGTTTTCCTGGATCGCCGCCAGCGTAAGCTCGCGATGGAGTCCGGCGCCGTAGAACGTCCCGACGACGACGACCAGGGCGGCGATGAGCAGGAGCTTGGGTGCTTTCACGGAGGGTCCGTCCTTTAGCCTAGCTTATACCTCCCGTCCCCGGCCGCTTCCTTGATTTTTGCGCAAGCGCGGAGGCGAAGGCTCGGAAAATTGACCGGGCCCGTCGACCGGCGCTAGGATGAAGCGGAACCTCCAAGTCGCAAAAGAGGCCCGCATGAAGGACCACGAGGTGAAAGCACAACGACTGGAAGACCGGGTTACCGTCGTCGTCGAGGGCGAGACGATCGCCGAGACCACCGCGGCCATTATGGTGTTCGAGACGGGCCTCGAGCCCGTGATTTACGTCCCGAAGAACGACATCCGGGAGATCGACCTCATCAAGTGCGGCGACTACGACTGTCCCTACAAGGGGCACGCGGAGCTCTACACGATCCGCCACGGGGCGCACGACATCGAGAACGCGGCGTGGTCGTATGACGATCCGTTGGCGTCGATTCCGGAGATTCTGGGGCGGGTGGCGTTTTATCCGAATAAGGTGCAGGAGATTCGTATCGGCAAGTAACCGCCTTACTTCGATGGTGTGTCGCCTTCAATTTAAAAGTACTTCGTTATGGTAGTACATGAAGACATCGAGGTGGTCCTTAAGCCGCCGCGGATCTTTCGTCGTGCACCAGGTCCGTCGGATCAAACGATTTATGTTGGCACGGAGAAGGGCGCATGTGTGGTTGACGGCGAAGAGCGGATCGAACTTCATTTTTTTGAGCTCCCCCTGCCCCGCGACGCAGGATCTCTCGCTTCGAAACGCATCGTGCCGCGCTCGAGGTAGAAAGCGACTGATCAAGAATGGATAGCGCTGATGCTCGTCCGAGCGGACACGGACTTCAGGGGAAGCGACCGCGGCGATCTTCTGGAGTGCGGCGGATAATCCGTGTTCGTGCTCGTCCTGCCGGAGTCCGTACTTCCGGCGGGCGATCTCCGCCAGGTGACCAAACGCCGGGATCTGCGACACCTCGAGCGCCAAAATCCGCCGCGAATCCTCGTCGACGACGATCGTCACGGCGAGTGGCTGCAGCTTCGAGTTCTCCTTCGTGATGAGGTCGTCGAGCTGGATGTTGTGGATCTGGCCGGCGCGTCGATGAAGGTAAAGATCGTTCAAGCGGCGATACCTCCGTCCGAGGAATGGAATCCGTCGTTCGATCGTCCTCCGGTTCACTCCGAGGAGGATCGCCGCCCGCCGCTGCGAGACGTTCGAGGAGAGGAGCCTCGCTAGCAACCCGTTGATCCGCCTTCGTCGCTGCCGGTAGGCATCGGAGAAGGTCGCACTGGAGAAGCGCTTCCCACACGTTCTACATCGGAAGCGTTGGACGAGTTTCGAGTCTTCGCGGCGACGGAAGTGACCGTCGCAGTGAAAGTTTTGGGGAAAGGCGCAGGAGGGATTAGGGCATTGCTTGGTCATGTGGTGGAGGAAGCAAGCTCCCGTCCGCATAAGAAGTCATTAAACTATCGAAACCGGTGGACCACGACCAGAGTCGTCAAAATCTCTCCTACCTCGACGGGAAAAAACTATTTCGCGACAACACCAATCATAGAAGGCGGTTTCGGGAGAGGAAGGTGGCCCTCTCCGCCTCCACGTGTTCCCCCGGAGTCATGATCCGCCACTCGCCTCCGTCGAACACGAACCACACGTCGGGCGTGACGTCGATGAAGCTCCCCTCTTCCGGAACCCGGGTCGACGCCATCGGGGGGATCTCGTGCCAGACCGGGGCGAGGTCATCGGCGATCTTGCCGGAGCGAAGCGACATTCCGTCGCTGATCTTAAAGGTGGCTCAGAGTCGGGCGGTGAGCTTCTTGAACTTCATGAAGCGATCTTAGTTCCCAAGACCCCCGGTGCCAGCTAAAAGCTGGGTTGAGAGGAACCAATTCAAGGGCTTCTTTCCGGCGGCGACTGCTCAGGTAGCGGAGTCGGCGTCGCCTCGCCCGGACGGATGAGGATCGGATCGTAGTCACTGGAGGAATCGAAGTCGCCCTCCTGTCGCTCGGCCGGCTCATCCTTAGTGCGCGGGTCGGTTACGATCCCAGAGAGGGAAGCCTCGGCCTGCGCCGGTTCGGTATCATCCGTGCTCAGCGTACCCTGCGCCTGCGCCGGAAGCGAAGAGACCAAGTAGATGAGGATCCAAAGAAGTCGTTTCATCGTTAACCTCCTGAACGTTTTATTCCTGATGCTGCACCGGTCGAATCAGTGCGCAGGCGACCCGGACGCCCTTCCGGTCCTCGTCGTGGAGAACGAGCGCGCGGTGAAGCAGCGTGGCGAGCGAGCGGGCCCCGGCCGGGACAGAAACCGCAACAGCGGCCGTTCCGTCGCCGCGGCCTACGGCGGCGCCGAGGACCCCGGGGTGCGTGCGCGGGCCTACCGTCCGGTAGTTTGGCCCGAGGCAGACGCCCTCCTCGTGTAGATCGAGGGAGTGCCGCCGGTGCGGAACGAGTCCGCGGAGCGCTACCGTCGCCGTCAGTC
>JBILTI010000449.1:0-2578 GCA_044371595.1 Bacteriovoracaceae bacterium | reverse complement strand
AATCCCTACGAGCGGCGGAACCTCCTCTTCCAGAAGATCAAGAAGCTGAAGCGCGGGGAGACGATCCTCCGGGAGCGGCTCGGGAGCGTCGAGGCCGAGCTCTCGGGAGCGGGGCCCGGGCCGATGGCGGTCTCCCAGCTCCCGATCGTGAAGCCGATCTGGGGCGAGGAGAAGGCGGCGGCGCGCGAGGCACCGAAGTCGGCGGCCGGGGACGAGTACCGGATCATCGCGGGGCCGGACCTCCAGATCGGCGTCGGCCTCTCGGCGCACGGGAACGACCAGCTCCGGAACAAGTGGGCCTCGAAGGACGACCACTGGATCCACCTCGATGGTCTGAAGTCCACGCACGTCATCGTGAAGACGGCGAACGGCGCCCCGGTGCCGCCGGAGGTCCTGAACCTCGGGGCCTCAATAGTTGCCCATTTTTCTCATTTTACCGGGGACTGGATCCCGATCATCCACACCCAGGTGAAAAATTTGAAGGGTGTTTCGGGGGCCGCAGGTATGGTAACATACAAGAAAGAAAAACACCTCCGCTGTCCCCGGGTTTCCCTCGACGGCGTACTTAAGGATTAGCATGAAAGCCCTCCTCTGTTTCCTTCTCCTGTCGGCCCCGGCCTTCGCTCAGGACCCGGAGGCGTACCTCAAGGCCTTCGACGGCCGGATCTACTCGCTGAAGACGAAGGGCGTCCGGGACATAGTCGTGGACATCGAGAGCTCGCAGCTAGCCAAGCAGGTGAAGGACGAGGAGCTCTTCGGAAAGCAGCAGGAGCCGCTCGTCTTTCGGACCTACTGGACGGCCGAGCCCGAGCGCCTCGCGATCGAAGTCCTGGGCCTCCCCGAGGGCTTCCGCGAGCTCAAGGAAAACCTCAAGGGTCAGATCCTCCAGGTGATCGATAACCTCCTCCCCGTACCGACGGCCCAGCGGTTCGCCGGGTACAAGTTCATTCTCGTAAAACCGCGGGAGCTCCGCGCCGTGGACGCGTCTGGCCTCGCGCCGGTTCCGTCATTCAGGCTGAAGTTCGACGAGCAGGACAAGCTCGTCGAGGTCACCGGCGACCGGCCCGTCGGAACCGTCGTCACGAAGCCCGTCTACGACAAGCCGTCGTTCGCCGACGGCAAGCTCGCCCTGGAGGAGCAGACTACGGTGACGACGGAGAACGGCGGTACCCTCACGGTCACGAAGGACCTCTCGTACGGCAAAGTCGAGGGCATCGGCGTGCTGGAGGAAGTCGAGATCACGACGGAGCAGGCGCCCGGTGGCAAGGCCCGGTCCGTCAAGGCGACGGACACGGTGACGTTCAAAAACTACAAGCTCAACACGGGCGCGGCGATGAAATACTTCCTCGGAGAAGCGAAGGCGCAGCAGCCGACCGCGCCGGCGCCGGCGGAGAAGAAGGCCCCGGCGCCGTAGCCGATCAAAGCACTTTTCTTTTTTCCGTCGACCGCTTCTCCCTTGAGTGTGCCTCGCAAGCCGCTATAATAAATCAACAACCTGTAGGTAACCCGTGCGCTCACTTGCTCTCGCGAAGGGCGGGCTTAACAAGCTCCGCGCCCACCAATATGAACTCAAGGCTTCGGACTTCGCCGACTCGGTGAAGCCGCTCCCTCCGGGCGAATGGTGCCTCTTCACCGCGGGCACTGGCGAACACTGGGTCGGATTCGTGAACCCGCTCATCGAGGACAAGTTCGCCTGCGCCCACGCGCTCGCACCGGTGCACCCGGCGGAGGCGTTTACGCCCGAGGCGTTCATCCGGGACCGGCTCGTCCGGGCCCGCGAGCTCCGGGCGCGGTTCGCGGACTACGCGGGCAACGCGCGCCTTTTCTACGGGGCGAGCGACGGGCTCCCGGGCCTCCTCGTCGACGTCTTCGAAAACGCGGCCATCATTCAGATCAACACCGCCGGCGTCGACCGATACCGCGACGTGGTCCGCGCGGCCGTCGAGGAGCTGGTGACGGTCGACGGATACTTCCTCGATAATCCGAAGTACCGTGAGAAGGAGTCGCTTCCGACCTATCCGGGGAGACCGTTCCCTGAGCTCGCCGTCGCGGAGAACGGTCTCCAGTACCGGATCCGGCCCGAGGTGCTCCAGAAGGTGGGGTTCTACTACGATCACCGGGAGAACCGGCGGCAGCTGATGAACCTCCTCGATCGGCTCCGGCACAAACCGGGCCGCGCGCTTGATCTCTTTTCCTACGCCGGCGCGTGGGGGCTCTCGGCCCTCAAGGCCGGGGTCCGCGAAGCGATCTTCGTCGACCAGGGGGACTTCGCCGTCGAGGTCGCGGCGGCGCTCGTGCTCAACGGCTTCGCGAACCGGGGCCGGTTCGTCCGCGGCGACGTCTTCAAGTACCTCGACGATTCGCTCCGCGACGGCGAGCGCTTCGACCTCATCCTCTGCGACCCGCCGGCTTTCGCGAAGAGCGCGCTCCAGAAGACCCAGGCGCTCGACGGCTACAGTAAGCTTCACCGGAAGGTGCTGAAGGCGATCCTCCCCGGGGGCCTCGTCGCCTTTTCTTCGTGCACGCACTACGTGAGCCACGGGGAGTTTCAGAAGAACGTCGCGGACGCGGCCCAGAA
>JBILTI010000450.1:0-2578 GCA_044371595.1 Bacteriovoracaceae bacterium | reverse complement strand
CTTTTTCGGGGCGAGCACCGGCGCGGCCGCGGCGCTCAGCGCGGCGGCCCTCGCCTACCGGAGGTTCCCGCTGATCGCGGTGGTGAGCCGGGGCGGCCGGCCAGATCTGGCCCGCGAAGAGGATCTCCGTCGGGTGACCGTCCCGGTTCTTCTGCTGGTGGGAAGCCTCGATCACGACGTCGTCGATATGAACTTTAAAGCTCAGCGGTCGTTACCGCGGTCCGAGCTCCAACTGATCCCCGGGGCGACCCATCTCTTCGAAGAGCCCGGCGCGCTCGATCAAGTAGTGTACGAGACCAGTGACTGGCTCGATCGATTTTTACCGAGTTCTTCCCTCGAGGGCGTATTATGAACTTTTTCTTCGAAGACCGCGCCGACGCCGGAAGACGGCTGGGGTTAACCCTCGCGGAGTTACATCTTTCTGCGCCGGTGATCCTCGCGCTCCCCCGGGGCGGCGTCATCGTGGGAGACGAGGTCGCGCGGATCCTCCGCGCGCCGATGGACGTGGTGGTCGCAAGGAAGATCGCCGCCCCGGGGAATCCGGAGTTCGGGATCGGCGCGATCTCGGAAGACGAGATCCCGCATTTTAACTCCGACTACCTCGACTACCTCCTGATCGATCAGGCCATCCGGGAGTTTCTGGTCCGCGAGGAAAGCGCCGAGCTGCGGAGGAGAGTTGCCCTCTACCGAGGAGGGGCGCGTCTCGCGGACCTGTCCGGGAGGACGATCGTGGTCGTCGACGACGGTCTCGCAACCGGCGTCACGGCCGAGGCGGCGGGGAGCTATCTTCGAACCCTGAATCCGGGGCGGTTGATTCTCGCGGTTCCTGTCGGTCCGACGGAGCTCGGCCCGAATCTCCGCAAGAGCTTCGACCAGATCGTTTGCCTGAAATCCCTCGGAGACCTGCAGAGCGTCGGCAAATGGTATCGAGATTTTGAACAAGTCGAGGATCCGGAGGTCCTGGAGGTGCTGCGGAAACACCGGCCGGAAGGCTTCGGCGGGGGAGCGGTCAGGTCGGAGATACGTGCCGCGCGAAGCGGAGACGGACACCCTACCGATGAGCCGCGTCCTTAATGAACGCTAAAATTTCAACTTTCTGGCAAGCCGAAGATTTTCATCTCGTAACTTTGCGCGGACGATGGACGGTGAGGCAGGTAATCTATGATCGATCGGGATTGCATCTTATGTCTCCGGGGCGGCGGCGCCCCTGCGGATCATCCGAAGCCGCTGCACGACGAGCTGATTAATAAAACAAAGCGTTTCAGGAGGGGAGAGGTCCTGATTCGTCAGGATCGCCCGAACGACACTCTCTTTTACATCCACGACGGCGCCGTGAAGCTCATCTCGCGCGCAGAATCGGGAAGACAAGTCATCCACGCGCTGTTGGGGGCCGGCGACCTCGCGGGGATCTCGGCGCTCTCTAGCGGCCGGCGTCCCTCCTATTCGGCGGAAGTCATCGAAGAAGCGCGGCTGTGCGTCCTCGAGAGGAGTGAGGTCCTAGATCTGATTTCGACGCAGCCGGCCCTTCAAGACCACGTCTTCCACCAGCTGACTAACGGCTTAGAAGACGCCTATCAGCGGAACGATAGCTTCGTAAACTCGCGGGGCGCCGAGCGCATGGTAGATTCCCTCCTCGCGCTCGGAGAAGCGTTCGGGGAGCAGACCGAAAGAAACGAACTTCGGATCCGGCTCCGCTTGAAGCGGGAGGATCTCGCGTCGTTGGTTGGGGTTTCGCAAGAAACCGCGATCCGAATCCTCGGCGAGCTCCGGCGGCGCAAGCTCCTCACCGAGGCGGACCATCGGCTCATCATCCTCGACGTACGGGCCCTGAAAGATTTACGTGATAGAAACGGTAACGAACCTCGGAGGTTTCGATGAAAAACAGAGGAAAGCTCGGCTCGATGATCGCGACGCTGAAGGAGAAGTTTTCACGCTCCCGCGGAAGGGGGAGTCCGCGGTCGGACGCGAGGATCTTTAATCACCCCCGGCGCGACAAGGCAGTGAGATCGGGAAAGAAATAGAAGATCTCCCCGGTCTCGGCGGCGCAAAATGGGACCGCTCGAGTCCACGGGAACATCAGGGGCCTACGTATTTCAAAAGCCCTTGCGGGCCCAGTGGAAGGTTGAAGCTCATCCACACGAAGAGCATCAGCGACCAGGAGATCAAGAATCCGATGGAGTACGGAATCATCAGTGCGATGACGGTTCCGATCTTAGCCCGCGGGTCGTACTTGATCGCAAAGGAGAGGATCAGCGGGAAATAAGACATCAGGGGCGAAATGATGTTCACCACGGAATCCGCGATCCGATACGAGGCTTGAGTGAGTTCTGGCGAAATGCCGAGGAGCATGAACATGGGGACGAAGATCGGTGCCATCAGTGCCCACTTGGCGGAGGCGCTTCCGATGACGAGGTCCAGGACCACGGTTAGGACGATAAATCCGAGCATCAAGGGAATCGGGCCGAGGCCAAGGTTCTTTAAAAGTTCTGAGCCCTTCACCGCTAGGATCAGCCCCATATTCGAGAAGTTAAAGAGCGCGATAAACTGCGACGCAAAGAATACCAGAACTAGGTAGGGC